>JAYSUY010000667.1:0-1467 GCA_043718855.1 Saprospiraceae bacterium
ATCGGGAACAAATATTTTTTTCGCGGGAACACCGCAGCAGAAGGCTGCGAGCTCTGGGTCACAGATGGTACGCCTAACGGCACCCATTTGGTCAAAGACATCTATCCCGGCAGTGAGGGTAGTTGCGATTTTTATGAATTTTTTGTATGCAAGGGAAAAGTATGGTTTGGGGCAATATCAGATGCTACTGGTGCTGCCCGATTATGGTCGTCTGATGGCACGGAGGCTGGCACAAAGCAGGTTTTACCTGGGGCCTTAACCAATGGCGATGTTGTGGCGGGTCCCAACTACTTGTACTGTGTGGCCTTGAACTCCAGCGGCTTCCCAGTCCTTTGGCAAATTGATGGCGCTACGGGGGGCATCAAACAAGTGGCCGAAACCTTAGGCGGCTCCAGCGTCGGCGATATCAGCCAGTTGACAATGGTCGGAGATATACTCTATTTCACTTGGGGCGGCCCTAAGAGTGCAGAACTCTGGAAATCCGACGGTACTTTGGCGGGTAGCGTACGCGTCAAAAACATTGCCACGACCCCGGGAAATTTCAATGGAAGCATGATACGTCTGACTCCCGTAGGTGACAAGTTGTATTTTGCTGGCAGCAAAACCAACGATTACCGATACCAACCATGGGTAAGTGACGGCACTGCGGCAGGCACTTTTGAATTGGCTCAGGTCAAGTATGAATGACAATTCCAATCCCAGTTGGTTTTTCCTTTTCAAGAACAAAGTTTATTTCGCTGCTTCCTCAGCCTCAGGTCGTGCTTTGTGGAGTACCGACGGCACAATGGCCGGAACCGCATTGTTCAAAGATGTGGTTGTTTCAGAGTTTGGTGATACCCGCTTGGATATGGCCGCTGATGCCAACTACCTTTATTTCGCTGGAAAAACCGATGCCAATGGGAAAGAACTTTGGCATACCGACGGCACAGCAGCCAACACCAAAATAGTGAAAGATTTGGACTCCGGCTCGTTTTCTTCCAACCCGGCTCATTTTGCCTTCGGCAATGGCAAACTGTACTTTCAGGCCAACGTGGGCGGCAAGGGTGCCGAACTGTGCGTCAGTGACGGCACGGAAACCGGTACCAAGCAGATCACTGACTTTTTCCCGGGTTCCAGCAACGGCAGTTCTCCGCACGCTATTCGACAAGTCGGCAACGCGCTGGTTTTTATTGCCCGTCACCCCACGCACGGCACAGAGTTGTTTGTGCTGGACATCACCAGCGGCACCCGCTCGCCGCGTCCAGAGATTGATTTCACCGTGTCGCCCAACCCTGCCGCTGGGCCGCTCCAGGTCACGCTGCCCGAAACCGCCGACTGGCAAAGCGGGCGTTTCCGCCTGTTCAATGCTGTGGGGGCCGCCGTCTGGGAGGGCCTGCCTGTCGGCACAGTCACCGACCTGAACCTTCCCGCGCTCGCTCCCGGCCTCTACTGGCTGGAGTACGCAGAGCAGGGCGGAAGGTTTGGACG
>JAYSUY010000668.1:0-1465 GCA_043718855.1 Saprospiraceae bacterium
CGCGCTGGCCTTTGAAGCGCTCAACGTTCGTCATCAGCGCGGCCATGAATTCCAGCGCGAAGTCGCGTCCGCCCGTATAATCCTGGGGCGTATGATCGATCAGGCCTATATGCTGGTTCATCTGCTGTTCTACCGAAAAGAAGGGAAAAAAGCCCGCGTTGATCCATGCCTCCCGCAAAGCACCGTCGTTCTGCTCAGTACCGATGTTGGCTTCGCGGGGGAGGTTGGACTCGCTGGGCAAGTAAGTGCGCTCGAAAAGTACGAAGTCGCCCACTTCATCAGGTTTGCCCGGGCGGCGCAACGGGATGCGGAGCTCGGCTTTGATGGCCCCGTTCTGTCGGTTGTTGTCGCGCAGCAGTTGGAAGTAAGGCTTGCCATCGGGCGCATGTTTCCCCAAAAATTGCCGGTCGAAGTATTTGAAAAACAAGTCCGTCAGCGGCAGCAGGTAGTCGCCCTCGCCGGGTATGCGGGCGAGCTGGTCGTACTTGTTGAACTTGTCCACTTTGTGGGGCGAGAAAAAGTGGTCTTCGTCAATAGGTCGGTCGCGCATCCAGAGCAGGCAAGGCTCCAGCAGGTCGCTCACGGTCAGGTAGGGGTACTGCAAGTGACTCTCGCCCGGCAGTATCCGTTTGTCCAAGGGCATATTGTCTTGGTAAGGCACCTTCGTTTTGCTTGACCAGATGCCTCCGCAGTAAGGCAAGGGCTTGTTGAAGCCGTTTTGCAGTGCCATCGGCAGCCGTTCTTCTTTGGGGAATTTAAAGTTGGCCTTGTCGGGCCGGATGATGAAGCCCGACTCTAACAGAATGCCCTGTTGCATTTCGCCGCTCCCTTTTTTGCGCAGCGAAGGGCCGTTTGCTTCATTGGAGAAAACAAAGGCAGTCGAGCCGCTGCTGATCTCCATGGCGACAAACTCGCGCTCGAACTTGTCGCGGTTATACTCGCGCGCATCAAAGATGTCGCGGATGCGGAGGTACTTGTCGGGGTGCTGTTCTTGCAGCACGCGCTTGTTCACGTCCATGTAGTCCCAGAGGTCTTTCATGCGCTCGCGCAGCACGGGGTAGGCGGTGAAAAGGCCGAACAAGTAGCGCAGGAACAAGATAGAGCGGCGGAAGAGCGGGTTTGGGTCCGCATCAAAAAAGATGTCCTGGTCTTCGCGCAGCCCCAACTGGCCCAGTTTGCGCATGGCGTTGTGGCCTTCGCCGGCCTCGTTGTAGGCGGCGAAGAAGAGCGTGGAGGGCGAAGTACCGCCCACCAGCACATCATCCACGAAAAGGAGGTAGATGCTGTCGAGCAGGTCGAAGTTGGAGCCTTCTTTGTCTTGATCCAAGAAGAGGTCGAGGGTGTCGCCGAGCAGTCTGTGTTCTTTGCTGCTGTCCTTGCCGCGCAGGAGGCTGATGCGCGCTTTGCGGTTCCAAGTGACGATGCGCATTTTCTTGCCGCCGCTCACCATGTTCTCGAAGTTGAA
>JAYSUY010000669.1:0-3970 GCA_043718855.1 Saprospiraceae bacterium
CCGATCCGAAATTACTCCTCGTGCAAGAGCGCAGGTGTTTAATCAATTTTTCCACATAAGGTCTTCTTGTTGCAATTGAATCATCGAGAAAACCTCCGAAGTGTAAGAGCAGAGGTGTACTCAGCCCAACTCGAAGGATTGAAGGACAAAAACAGGTATGCTCTTTTGCGAATGTGGCAAAAACTGACAAGTGGCACTCAAACCACCCTGCCCGTAAACGGCCACGAGCTGCCTTGTGTGCAATTTGAGGAATACCTGAGTCTGAAAATAGAAGCCCTAAAACGGGTGCTTGTCAGTAACGGCGTAGGAAATCTTGCCGACTTAGAACGGCAGCTGGAGGCACTGTAAAGCCAGTGCGCACTCGTCCGACGAGTTTGATTCGTCGGACGAGTTTCACGATTTTGATTCGTCGGACAAGTGTCACCCCAGCCCGTTGTAAAACCCCAAACTCTCCCTCACCGCCTGCTCCGTCAGTTCCAAAATCTGCATCCCGAACGGCTCGCCCGTCGGCACAGCGGCCCGCACCAGCGAGGCCGTATTTTTTTTGTCCTGTTGCATAGTGGCCCAGATTTCAGCAAAAGCCGCTTCCGGCACGGGCTGGTGCAAAAAAGTACCGGAGATGGCCCCGATGGTGCGAGCCAAGCGGTTGTGGCCGTCGGTGATCGCGGTGCGGGCCAGCCAACTTTCGCAGATCATGCCCATCGCTACAGCCTCGCCGTGCGTGATTGGGAAGGGCGTTTTCAGGAAATAACTTTCCACGGCATGGCCCACCGTATGGCCGTAGTTGAGCAGCATCCGTAGGCCGCGCTCGTGCGGGTCTTCGGCCACGATGCGGGCTTTCACGGCGATGGAGGCGCACAGCAGTTCGTGCCAAAAAGCGGGCAGCACGGTGTCGTGCTGCACCAAGTTGCGGCTGTTCTCGATGAAATGCAGCAGCACAGGGTCGCCGATGAGCGCGTGTTTGATCACCTCCGCCAGCCCGCTGCGCAGTTCGCGCTCCGGAAGGGTTTGGAGAAATTGCGCGTCCACGAACACCGCAGCCGGGTTTTGAAAAACGCCCACCGCATTTTTAACGCCTTGAAAGTCAATGCCCAGTTTGCCGCCAATGGCGGCATCCGTCATAGAGAGCAGCGTGGTGGGCACCTGCACAAAATCCACCCCGCGCTTCCAAGTCGCTGCGCAAAATCCACCTAAATCGCCCACCACACCGCCGCCGAGGTTCACCACGAGGGCGCGACGGTCGAGCCGGGCCTCCAACATGGACTGCCAGAGCCGCTCGCAGGTGGCGAGGGTCTTGTGGGATTCGCCTGCTGGGAGAGGTGAGGGGTGAGGGGTGAAGGGTGAGGGGTGAGGGGCTGTTTTTTCCAAAAAAAGCGGCAGGCAGTGGCGCTGCGTGTTGTCGTCGGCGACGACGAACACCTGCGAGTAGTCGCGTTCGCGGAGCCAATCGGGAAAACTGAGCGACAGGTCGCCGACATGGACGGCGTAGGAATCGAGTTGAAAAAGTGTGTGCATGGAGCGGGCAAGGTTTCAGGTTTTCGGGTTGGAGGAGCCTTTTAAAAGTGCTGCACACCATAACAATAGGACACGGATTGGGCAGATAAAACGGATAAAAACTGATTTTGGAAGAAACCCTTCCCCATCCGTTTTATCCGTCTTATTTGCGTTCCATGGTTGTCGTGTGCCTGATCGGGCGGGGGCAAAGAACGGCGATGCAATGGGAGAAAAAGGCAAAATCTACCGTTTTTGCCAAGCAGTTTGGCTTACCTTTGCCCGCCTTTTGAGGCAAACTGCTCATTTTCAAATTTAGCATGAAGAACATTTCGCTCATCCTGAACATCGTGCTGCTGGCCGCTGTGGCACACCTGTACTACCTCACACTGAAAAAAAGTGGGCCATCGGCCCCGGCCATCACAGCTCCCGCCAGTGCACAGTACGGCTCGCGCATCGCTTTTGTGGAGTCTGATACGCTCGAAGAAAAATACGAGTGGCTCAAACAGCAGAGCGAAGCCATCGAGCAGCGCGTCAAATCTGCCGAAAGCACACTCGCCAACAAACAGCAGAGCCTGATGAAAGACGCTTCAGCCCTCGAAGAGCGGGCTAAAAGCGGCAACCTCACCCAAGCCGACTACGAAAAAGCGATGGCAGGACTCCAACAGCGCAGCGAAAAAATCCGCGATGAAGAGGCCCGCCTCGGCAAATCGCTCGCCGATGAACAGAAAAAATCTTATGATGAGCTGTACGCCAAAGTGGAAGCCAAACTCAAGTTGCTCTCCGATCAGATCGGCTACGACTACATCCTCTCCTATAAGCGCGGCGGCCCCATCCTGCTGGCCAACGACAGTCTCGACATCACCAAGCAAGTGCTCGAACTGCTGAACGCGGAGAGCCAGAAGTAAGGGGAGCGATCATCGATGAACTATGACCCTCCTTCGCTAAGGCTACGGCGGGTAAAAACGATGAATAATTCAACCCATTGACTCGCAATGGTTTGAGTCTGAATTCTCACTCATTCCCGATCACAGGTTCATCGCCACTCCCCCATTATCAAATTCCCCCCATTGTCCAATTATCAAATTCACATGGCATGATACGCGGCAAACAACAATTGCAACGATGCTCCTTTTGCGGGCGAAACGAAGAAGAAGTGATGATTCTGGTGTCTGGCATGGACGGCCAGATATGCGAACTATGTACCGAAAAGGCGCAGGAGATCATCGACCAAGAACTCAATAAAGCTGGGGTGCCGAGCAAGGGCAAGCAGCAGCAACCCGAAGAAGAGTCCCCAAAAAAAAGCGAGCGGTACAGCGGCCCGCTCAACTTGATACCGCCCCGCGAACTCAAATTGTTCCTCGATCAGTGGGTGATCGGGCAAGACGACGCTAAAAAAGTGCTGTCAGTGGCCGTGTACAACCACTACAAGCGACTCCAACAGGCGAAGGAAGAGGGCGATGATGTAGAAATCGAAAAATCCAACATCCTCTTCGTCGGGCAGACCGGCACGGGCAAAACCCTGATGGCCAAGTCCATCGCCAAACTGCTCAACGTGCCGTTCGCCATCGTGGATGCCACGATTTTCACCGAAGCCGGCTACGTCGGCGAGGACGTGGAGAGCATACTTTCCCGCTTGCTGCAAGTGTGCGATTTTGACGTGGAGGCTGCCGAGCGCGGCATCGTGTACATTGACGAGATCGACAAAATTGCCCGCAAGCAGGACAACCCCAGCATCACCCGCGACGTATCGGGCGAGGGTGTGCAGCAGGGGATGCTCAAAATGCTGGAAGGTGCAGAAGTGCTGGTGCCGCCACAAGGCGGGCGCAAGCACCCAGAGCAGAAGTTGGTGAAAATCAACACCCAAAACATCCTGTTCATCTGCGGTGGCGCGTTCGATGGCATCGAAAAAGTGATCGCCCGGCGCATCAACACGCAGGTGATCGGCTACAACAAAAAGCAGACGGACCGCATCGACAAGGAAAACTTGTTGCAGTACGTCAGCCCACAGGACGTGAAGGGCTACGGCCTCATCCCAGAGTTGGTGGGCCGTTTGCCCATCGTGGTACACCTCGATCCGCTCGATCTGGTGGCCCTGCGCCGCATCCTGACGGAGCCGCGCAACGCCCTGCTCCGCCAATACCAAAAACTCTTCGCCTTCGAGGGCATCACCCTCGAAATGGAGCCAAGCGCGATTGAATACATCTCCGAAAAAGCCCTCGAATTCAAACTCGGCGCGCGCGGTCTGCGCTCGCTCTGCGAAGCCATCCTCAACGATGCAATGTTCGATCTGCCGCTGGTGGTGGGCAAGGGCGACAAAAAGACGCTCATCATCGACCGGGAATACGCGGAGGACAAACTCGACCGCTCGCGCATGGCTCGGCTGAAGGCGGCGTGAAGGAACGATGAACTATAAACGATGAACGATGAGCCAGCCAGCCCACGCATTGTTCATCGGTGAGTATGAGAGAGTGGGGGT
>JAYSUY010000670.1:0-11497 GCA_043718855.1 Saprospiraceae bacterium
ATTTCTACAAATATTTTGCCCCTCTGGGGCCACTAAATTTTGATGCGTTTGCCCTGGAAGATTTTGGGCAAGCCCATAAAAAAGAGGATGCCCCACTTCGAGGCACCCTCTTTCTGAAAAAGCGGCTGTTTCAGCCTCTTCCGCAGGCCAAGCAATTGTCAGGGTTTTCAATTTTGTTTTTTTCGCAGCTCGGCTGGGTACTGTTGTCTTTGGTACACGCGCTGACGGTGGCACCGACGACGACCGCTACAGCAATGGCTTGGAGCAGGGACTTGGAAATTTTCATAGCGATGTGTTTTTGTCGTAAAGAGTTAGAATGGCGGAACGCAATTTTCGATTGCTACATAAGTCGTTTGTGCAGCGTACAGGGTTGGGCAAACGGCGCACTTTTCTCAACGCTCACCACATCCCGCACAAAACATCCACCAACGCTTGCGGCTGACTGAAAAATGGTGAGTGGCTGGTGCCATGCTGTACACCTGTTCGCAGAGCCGCGTTGCGCTTAGCATTTTTGGGGACTGAACACTTGCAGCCAGCGGGGTACTTCAGGCGAGTGGGGCTGCAAACAAAAAGCGGCGTGCCATCGCACGCCGCTAGAACAAAACCCATTCTATCGTATGAAGCAAAACTTTTCTGGTTGTAGGTTCTTGGTTGTCAGCACACTAAGAACCAGCAACTAAGCCCCCAGAGGCAGCGCATTCAAATCGCGGAACAAAATCTTTTTCCGGTTGAAATACAGCACGTTAGAGCGTTTTAGTTGATTGAGCACCGCGGTCACCATCTGGCGGCTCGTGCCGGTGAGGTCTGCCATGTCTTGGTGCGTCATGTTGTGTTTCACCAAAGTCTCGAAGCCGATGCGCTTGCCCTGTTCAACGCCCATTTGGTGGAGGTATTCGAGAATGCGGCTTTTTGAATCTTTCAGCACTACTTTTTCCAGTTGCGTCTCGGTGTAGCGCAGGCGTTCGCCCAAAATGTACAGCAGCGATTGGGCAAAACCAAAGTTGCACTTCATCGTCAGCAGTACAGCATTGGAGTCCATTTCCAGCACCTCAGCATATTCGTCCATCACATAAGCAAAGTCGCGGCGGCTGGCATCACCAGTGAGGCAAGATTCGCCAAAAATACTGCCTGGTCTCACCACATACTTGATGATGTCTTTTTTTTCAGCGTGTACGGCTACTTTCACAATCCCCTTCAACAGCAAATACACCTTCGTAGCAGGCTGCCCTGGTTTGTACAACACCTGATGCTTGGCGTATGAGTTGATGGTCGTTGATTTTTGAAGCATCAATTTTTCCTCTGGGCTGAGCACCGCAAACAACGGGCTGGATTCGAGTATGGGTAAAGCAATTCTTGTGTCCATAGTAGGCAGGTTGTGTGTGTAGAAAGTTCGGTCGCAATGCTGTACCCTTGACAAGCCCCAGGGAAAATACCCCTATCGGTGAACAAAGAATTATTTTTTGTCTTGTCGTTTCCAAATAGGTTGTTTGGCAAAAAAACAGGCTTTTGTAAAATGATATTCTACAAAAAATTTAAAACGAACAGAATGGTTCTGTTGGACTATTTTTTTCGCCACCTTTGCCGAATAAAAAATTTTGATTAAATTTTAGCCCCCCACCCCCCAGCCCCAACGGAAGGGGGTCGGGGTTGGGGGGAGTAATGAAAAACGCCGCGCCATGCGCCCACTCAACACCGACTACACAGAACAACAGCTCTTGGCCGACCTGAGAATGGGCGACGAGACTGCTCTGCGTCGGCTGTTCGATCAGCACTACCCCCTGCTGATGTCCGATATCTATCGGCTCGTGCCTGACGAAGACACGTGCAAAGACTTGGCCCAAGAAGTGTTTGTAGAACTTTGGCGCAAGCGCAGCGACCTCGACATCCACACATCCCTCAGGGCCTACCTCCGCCGCGCTGCCGTCAATCGAGCGCTCAACTACATCAAAACACAGCGGCGCGTCAGTCTCGACGATGGGGATCAATTTGCCAATACCGCCGACACTTCCCCACGCGATATCGCGCAGCAGGAAGCACAGGAGTCGCTTGAACAAGCCCTCCATGCTGCCATCGAAACCTTGCCAACGAAATGTCGGCTCGTGTTTTCGCTGAGCCGCTTTGAACACCACTCACACCGAGAAATCGCCGAGAAACTGGACATATCAGTGAAGACCATTGAAAACCAGATTACCAAAGCCATGAAAATCTTGCGCGAAGCCATGTCAGAACACAGCCGTTTGTCATCCGCTGTCATTTTGGCTTTAAAATGTTGGTTCTCGGCATAGGGGCTGCGGCAAGGGCGGTTGTCTAAGCAGCAAAAGAACTTGGTCATTTTGCCATTCGTCATTTTTACCCGCCTCGGTTGCCGACGACTAAGAACTGACAACTAAGAACCATCCAACAACTCATCACCGTGCAAACAGACGACGCATACATCCTGCTGCTCAGCAAACAATTCACCGGAGACATCCTCCCCGATGAATCTGCTCATCTCAGCGAGTGGCTGCATCAATCGCCCGAACACCAGCGGCTGGCTGCCGAATTGCGGCAGGTTTGGGAAAAAACAGGCAGTTTCAACAAGGCTTTTTCACCCGATCTCGACACTGATTTCCACCAGTTGCAGGCCCGTATCCGGATGGCGGAAAGGCCTACGGCAAAAATTGTCCCGATGGGCCGTTGGCTGCTCCGCGCAGCCGCCATGTTGGCTCTGCTGATCGCTTCGGTGTGGGCTTGGCAACATTCCAAGGCTCCAGCAGCGTCCAATACTACCGTTGTAGCAATAGCCGAGAATCAGCAATTGAGCCTTCCTGACGGCAGCCGCGTGTGGCTGCGCCAAAATGCCGCCCTGACATTTCCTTCGCACTTTTCCGAAAAGATGAGGCGTGTGCGTCTTGAAGGCGAAGCCTATTTTGAGGTGGCCCACAACCCGGCACAACCCTTCCAAGTCGATTTGGCTCAGGGGGACCAAGTACAGGTACTCGGCACCGAATTTGGCGTTTGTGTCTCGCCCGATGGCTCACGCACTGAGGTGAGCGTTCGTTCTGGCAAGGTGCGTTTTTCTCCAAAAGAAAAACCGAGCGGCACGATACTAACTGCCAATCAGTCGGCTTCTTATGATCGTGCAACAGCACAACTATCTCTGCATCAAAATATTACCCTCAACAATTTGGCTTGGCAAGCGGGTGGCCTCGAATTCGTAAGCACCCCGCTCCGACAGGTCGTGACAGACTTGGAGCACCACTACAAGGTAAAAATCGCCCTGCTCAACCCTGCGCTGCAAGACTGCCAGTACACCTCACCACGTACCACTCAGCCCATCCAGAAGGTGTTGGCCAATATCGCCCTCATCTACCAACTACAGGTGGTCGAGACAGCGCAGGGGCAGTTTGAATTGAAGGGAGGATGGTGTGGTGAAACAGGAAAGTGAGGGGCGCAAACGCAGCAGTGAAAATAGATGAAAAATAGTTTTGAAAGCCGATCGAGGAAATCTCGGTCGGCTTTCTCACTTCATGGGTTTTGCTATTTCACCGCCCCAGGTAGTTGTCTGCCCGGTTCGTGTCAGATGTCCTCTCATCCGGGTCAATCGTCACCGACTGGATGTCACCACGCGGGCGGCTGATGCGAATGCGGTATTCTTCTGCCACAAAATTCCAGGGGTCGTGGACGGTAGTCGCACTGTCCAAGTTTTTTCTTAGCCCCAACTGGTAATCCAGCGGGACGTAGTGCCGCTCGAAAGTGCCGTCTCGGAAACGCACCAGCACTTCTACGGGCAGCGGGATTTCGCCCACGCGGCGCAGCGCAACGAGCGTAGCCGACGCGCCATCTGCCACCCAATCACCCACTGCATAGTCCACCAACTTGTTGGTATTGAGGAAGTAATGCCGGAGCCAGTCAAGTTCTAAGCCGCTGCTGCGCTCCATCGTGCGCAGGAAATCGTCGCCTGTCGGGTGCTTGAAATGCCAGTCGGCGTAGTAGCGCAACATCGCTTGATCGAATGCCTCACCGCCCACTACATAGCGCAAGTGCCAGAGAAAGGCTTCGGCTTTCGGGTAGGCGTTGTAGAAATACTCGTCAGAGGTAGCGTGAAAATTGGCGGGTGTTTGGGCTGTTGAACGGACGTTTTGGCCAAGTTGAGCCACCACATTGAGCGAGGCGCGTCGGTATGCCGCAGTGCTATCGGGCTGGAGGTGGCCCATGATGACCGAGGCGGCGTAACTCGCAAAACCCTCGTCGAGCCAATATTCATCATTCTCGTTGTTGCCTATCATGCCGTAGTACCAATTGTGCATCCACTCGTGGGCGGCAGTTTCTGGCACTCCATTGCGCGGGCCGGTTTTTTCCATCAGGGTCATCATCGGGTACTCCATCGCCCACTCGCCGCCCTGCACGAAGGAAAACTGCGGGTAGCGGTAGCGACCAAACTTGCCCTCGATGAAAGGCAACACGTCGGTGGTCATTTTTTTTAGCTCCTGAAAGACGGGCGTAACATCGGCACTGGGCTGGTAAAAATAGTGCAGCACGAGATCGTCGCGCACCTTGATTTTTTCATGGGCATAGTCCGGGTCGGCAGCCCAAGCAAAGTCGTGGATGTTGTCGCCCTGAAACTTCCAAGTCGTCACCAAGCCGTAGTTGGGTTTTAGCACAACGCCTTCATTTTCATAGCCGTAGCCAATTTTATCGCCATTCTGAAGGGTGCCAGTAGCCGCTACGACATACTTTTTGGGCAGGGTAATATCCACCTTAAACGAGCCGAAGTCGCCGTAAAACTCTCGCCCGATGTAGGGGTCGGCGTGCCAGCCCCGGCGGTCGTAAGCGCAGATTTTTGGGTACCACTGCGTGAAGGTGTAGGCCACGCCAGCCGAGTTGTTGCGCCCGCCGCGCTTGATGGTGAGCGGCACTTGGCCCTGCCAAGCCACATCAAGCACGTCAGAATCGCCGGGCAGAAGCGGGCGACTGAGCGTCACTTCCATCAGCGTTTCGCGCACTTTGTAATCAATGGCCACGCCGTTCTGCTGCACGGTAAAAATGTCCATACGCCCCTGTTCATCGGGTTTGAGCGTCAGTATTTTAGCGTCGGTGTGCGGATCGCGGGTGCGTTTCACCCATTGCTCGTAGGCACTGTTGGGTTGAAACGCATTCCAGTACAGGTGGAAAAATATCCGCCGCAACGTATCGGGTGAATTGTTGTGATATTTTACTTTGAGGCGACCTTGCACGGCGTGGCTCTGGTCGTCGAGTCGCACGTCAATTTGGTATTCTACCTGCTGCTGCCAGTAGCCAGCGGGGACTTGTGCGGAAAGTTGGCAGAGCGCGAGAAGCAGGATCGCAAGCGGGGTGGAAGCGTATTTCGTCATAGTTGAATTAGGACTTTCGCACAACCCCAGAGGGGTTGAACATGAATAGGCCCGGATGTAATCCGGGAGTAGTGGTTGTGGTTTAACACAACCCTGAAAGGGTTGAACGTGAAGATTTTAAGTGCAAATCAACCTATGTTCAACCCCTTCGGGGTTGCTTTCGCATTCATTCATAAGCCCCGGATTGCATCCGGGGCTATTCACGTTCAACCCTTTCAGGGTTTTGCGAAAGTCGCGCTGGGCCATTGGAGATTCGACTTGAAGTCGAACCTCCAATGCCTCGGAAGCCATGTTGGGAAAGCCGGAACGGAGTTCCAGAATACTTTACCGCCTCGTCATCGCAATCTCCATCGTGTAACTTTTCCCTTTTTCCAGCAAAAAACCTGCTTGTTCAAACGAGGCCAAGCCCGTCATCTGCACCCGCACCGTGTAGTTGCCTGCCCCGATCTTGAAGTGGCAGCGGCCATCGGCTTGACTGACGCGCCCGTACATTTTGTCCCCATCGCGGCGCAGGAGTACGGTGGCACCCAGTACAGGTTCGGATGTACCCTCCTCTCGGATGAGGACTTTGAGTACCGCCCGACTGGTGTCGGCAATGGAGGTGGATTCGAGTTTGAGCAAGGTGCTTTCGGCGGTCTGGGCGGTACAAACGACCACCGAAAACGGCCACAAGGCAAGGAAAAGAAGTGTACAGCGAAGTGAGGGCATAGTCAGGAGGTGATTAAAATGTGGACAGATAGCCACGCCGATTGCAAACTTGGAGGATATTTGTTCGCGCCGGTAGTTGGCCGGTTTTTGAAGCGACAAACGTATGAAAATCATTTTTTCAGCCCTGCTTCTTTTCGCTGGGCAAATGGCCTTCGGCCAAAAAATCCATGAGATCAAAACGGACGTGCTGCTGCCGCTGGTAGTCAACGGGGCGCATTTGGCCTATGAGTTTATCCCCGAAAAAAGGCTGGGCGTAGAGTTAGAAGCGCGGTATCGGTGGAATGTGAATGGACACTACTCCAACGAAGGCCCGATAAGCGCACCCTGCCCATCCATAGAATGTGAGTACCCGCTGTTCATTCGCCAGCAAAAAGTGTTGACTATCAACATTAATGCTAAGTTTTACCTAATGAAAAAAAGGAGTGGTAGCGGCCCATACGCTGGGGCTTATGTTCGAGAAGACTGGTTGCTCTCGCGCCGCGACCGAGGTTACGAGTACCTGTACATCCCCGAATACTACCTCAGTGGCCAGTCGCAGCCAGTACAAAACCGGAACCTCCGCAACAGCATCGGCCTCTTGGCTGGTTACAAATTTTTGCTCTGGAAACACTGGACGCTGGAAGCCAGCATGGGGCTCGACTGGGACTATCCCTCGCTCTTCGGCGACCGCTCCAACGACGTGGACCCATCTGGCATACCGTCGCTGAAAGCAGGATACCGGCTGTAAAATCAAGGGGCAAGGGGCAAAAGGCAAAAACCCAAAATCTACAACACCATGTCGTGTGCGGGCATCACGACTTTTACATTTTGCGGTTTTACATTTTGCGGGTTTGCGGTTAATTTTTCGCCTTTTGCCTTTTGCTTCTTGCCTTTTGCCTTTTGCCCTTTATTTTTTCATCCTCGCTCGCACCACCTCCACCACCACCGGCAGCACCGAGATGCCGATGACCGCAAAAATGACCAACTCGAAGTTGTTTTTGACAAACGGCAAGGACCCCAGAAAGTAGCCCGCCAGCGTCAGCAACGTCACCCACAGCACCCCACCGCCGATGCAAAAAGCGATGAAACGTGGGTAAGCCATTTTGCCTACGCCCGCCACGAAGGGCGCGAAGGTGCGCACGATGGGCACGAACCGGGCAATCACCAGTGTGCGGCCTCCATACTCGTCATAAAAAGTCTGCGTTCGGTCGATGTAACTTCGTTTCAGAAACCAGTAGTCGCGGGTGAACACCTTGTCACCCAAGTATTTACCAAAAAAATAGTTGGTGTTGTCGCCCAGTATAGCCGCCACGATCAGCAGCGGAATGAGCAGCCAGATATTCAAGATACCCGTCTTGGCGACGATGGCTCCAGCGGCGAACAGCAGTGAATCGCCGGGCAAAAATGGAGTGACCACCAGCCCCGTCTCACAGAAAATGATGAGCGCCAAGAAGAAATAGGTCGTCAACTGATACTCCTGCATCAGGTTTTCGAGGTGTACGTCTAAGTGGCGGATGAAGTCAAACAGTTGAGTCAGCAAATCGAGCATAACGGCTTCGAGCGGGTTTGAGTCCCAGAACTCCGTTCCGGGCAGATGAAGAGGAAACAGCGCAGACTGGGAGAGTCCGCGCTACTTTTGTGGCAAAAGTAGGCGTTGCCCCCAACTTCAAACTTCAAACTCTGAACTTCAAACTCCTCATGCGCTTCGACATCATCACTGTACTGCCCGAACTACTGGCCAGCCCGCTCAGCCACTCCATCATGCAGCGTGCCCGCGACCGGGGCCTGCTCGAAGTGCACCTCCACCACCTTCGTGATTTCGCCCCAGGCAAGCACCGGCAGGTGGATGATTATCAGTTTGGCGGCGGAGCAGGCATGGTGATGAAGCCCGAACCCATTGCGGCCTGCATCGACCAACTTCTGTCAGAGCGCGATTACGACCACATCATCTACACCACACCCGACGGGAAGCGGCTCGACCAGCAGATGTGCAACCACATCTCGCTTGGCCAAAACTACATCATCCTCTGCGGCCACTACAAAGGGGTGGACGAGCGCATCCGCGAAAAGTACATTACGTTGGAAATCAGCATCGGAGACTATGTGCTGTCAGGCGGCGAGTTGGCTGCGGCCGTCATCGTGGATGCGGTGGGTCGCCTCATCCCAGGCGTACTCAACGACGAGACCTCTGCCCTGCTGGATAGTTTTCAGGACAATTTGCTCGCTCCACCCGTGTACACCCGCCCAGCGGAGTGGGAGGGCCGCAAGGTCCCCGATGTGCTGCTTTCCGGTCACGAGCGCATGATCGACGATTGGCGGCACGACCAGAGCCTTGCCCGCACCCGCGCCCGCAGGCCTGATTTGCTGCCCGATGGAGTGGTCGACCCTCACACTACTAGACATTTTGATTCCACACAACGACACAACGACACAACAAATTGACTTTGAACAACTTAGTCGTATCGCCGTTGTGGCGTTGTGTGAAAAATGTCCAGTAGTGTGGTCAATCCTACCGCACCAGCGTAAAATCTCCGCTCTTCTCGAACACCGTGCCATCCAACTTTTCCAACTCCGCCCAAAAAACGTAGGTGTCCACGTGCGCAATTTGGCCCCGGAAGTACCCATCCCAGCCTACGGAAGCATCGTCGGGCAGGATGTTTTGCACTTCGTACACGATTTCACCCCATCGGTCAGCGATCAGCATCCGCCGGATGCGCGTCACCACCGCATCGGCACTCAGAAAAAAGCGGTTGTTGGGGAAGCGGGCATCGGGATTGAACACGTTGGGGGCGTACACCCGGTTTTCACGTCGCACGGCGATGCGCAGTTCGTCGCGCACAGTGCAGCCGCTGGTATCGGTCATCTTGATTTTGTAGGTAATGCTCGCCATCGGCATGATGCAACTATCCGTAGGGGGAGCAGTGGGCAACCACTCAATGCTGACAGGAATGAGGTTCGTGAGTGGATTGATACACATCAAATCGCCTTGCACGATGGTCGTGTCCTCGCCAAGATAGACGTACAACTGCCTGAAAGACAACTCAATATTTACCAACGAGTCGCAACCGGAAGCAGACGCGTTGAGTAGAATTTCCAGCCCCGCGCGGTTGGTATCGTCGTAGCGGGTGCCGTTGATGACCAAAAAACCCTCCGGGCAAAGCGTGTCGCGCAGGATGCTGAAGGGCGGCGTGATCACCATGAGCCGCACCCGGATGAGGCTGTCGCAACCATTGACCCCAGCGTTGGAGAGCAGTTGATCGCCGTTGGGTCGGAACATATCGTACACCTGCCCGTTGAGGAACACCGTGTCGCCCTCGCAGATGGTGGCTGTGTAATCCAGCATGCCGCGCTTCGTGAACGTGAGGTTGACGTTGATGATGCTGTCGCAGCCGTTTTTGGCCCCGTTCTGCACAATTTCCTGCCCCAGAAAAAAGCCCGCATGGTAGGCTCTGCCATTGATTCTGATCGTATCGCCCTCACAAAACGTAGCGTTCAGGGCTTTGATAACCGGTTGATTAAAAGTCAGTTCGACATAGATGACACTGTCCTTGCCGCCCACCGCCGCACCCGGCAGCACCACCGTACCACTCGGATTGCTGGGGTCAAAAAATTGGTTGCCGATGAGGATGGTCTGTGAGGCGCAAAACGTGTCGCGCAGCGTGAAAGCCGTGTCGGGCGGTGGTGGTGACAGCCGGAGGGCGTTGGCGGCGTGGCACATATTTCCCCAAAAAAGCAGGGCGGCGAGCGGGGCGAAGATGCGTTGAGTAAAAGTCATAATCGGTTGGGTGACTTGTGTATTGGTGATGGTGGAGTTGTCCCAGAATCGTCCGACGACAAATTTGTTGGACGAATGAGAATCGGGAGCGGCTATTTTTGATGCGCAAAAATGAGGCTTTCTGCCGACACATCCCCAGAACAGCCTGCTTCGATTGTTCAGACGACTTCGATCAATCGAAGCAATTGGCCCAATCGAAGCAATCGAATCAATCGACCCATGCACACCGAAACCCGTTACGTCACCAACTGGGGCCGCTACCCTACCCTGCTCGCCGAGCTTGCCTCGCCTGCCGATACTGACGAAGCGCGGGCCTACCTCGCTGCCTGCGAGCGGCTCATCGCTCGCGGCAACGGACGCTGCTACGGCGACGCGGCACTCTCCCCGCACATTGTTTCTACCTTGAAAATGAACCACTTGCGCTCCTTCGACCCCGCTACAGGCGTGGTCGACTGCGAGGCAGGCCTGCTGCTAAGCGACCTGTTGGACACGGTAGTGCCGCTCGGTTGGTTTCCGCACGTCACGCCCGGCACCCGCTTCGTGAGCATCGGCGGCTGCATCGCCAGCGACGTACATGGCAAAAACCACCCAGCAAAAGGTTGCTTCTCCAACTGGCTGATTTCGTTCGAGTTGATGCGCAGCGACGGCTCAGTTTTGCACTGCTCGCGCACCGAGAACGCCGACCTGTTCTGGCACACCTGCGGCGGCATGGGCTGGACGGGCATCATTCTCTCCGCTCACTTCCAACTCATGCGCCTGCCCTCTGCTCATATCTGGCAGACAACTCGACGGGGCCAAAATCTCGCGGAGGTATTCCAAATTTTAGAGGAAAACCGAGATGCTACCTACGCCGCCGCGTGGCTTGACGCTGCTACTTTTTCGGAAAAAAAACTGGGGCGCGGGGTGGTATTTTTGGGGGAGCATGACGGTAGCACGGCGTTCACGCCGTCGGGAAAAAGGGCGTTTACGCCCCGCGATTCGTCTCACGATTTGCGCCTTGATTCGCACAACATCGCCGTAAACGGCTCTTTTCCCGACGGCGTGAACGCCGTGCTACCAGCGGGAAGCCCGCCAGCGCAGAAGTATGGGAAGTCTTTTTTTAAACCTTCCTTCCTGCTCAACCCACTGACCATCAGACTCTACAACGAGTTTTATTTTTTCAAGAACCGCCCTAGCGAGCGGCTCATCGGCCTCTATCCTTACTTCTACCCGCTCGACCGCTGGCTCGACTGGAACCTGCTGTACGGCCCGCGCGGTTTGGTGCAGTACCAGTTTTGTTTGTCCGAAAAAATAAGCCGCGAGGGTATGGCGCGGGTGCTGGAAACAGTGCAGCGCAGCCCCGAAACTCCTTATTTGGCAGTGCTGAAACGCCACGGCGACCGCCCTCCAGAGGCCCTCCGTTCCTTCCCGATGCTGGGCTACTCGCTGGCCCTCGATTTTCGGCGCAGCCCGACACTGCCGCGCTTGGTAGCGCAGTTGGACGACCTCGTGTGGCAACTCGGCGGGCGGATTTATTTGGCGAAAGACGCTGGCTCGGCGGCCCGGATGGGGCGGATATGGCCCGACGCGGTGCGGGACGAAGGCAAGTTTTGGTCGCTGCTGCGGGGGCGGGTGACCTCACCCCCGGCCCCTCTCCAAAAAGGAGAGGGGTGAAGCGGCAAATACATCTCCTTACCCTTCT
>JAYSUY010000068.1:0-20552 GCA_043718855.1 Saprospiraceae bacterium
CCCTAACGCAGCCAATGCGCCTGACGTAAACAAATGTTTCGGAGAAACAGCATTGGAAATGACGGTGCAGTTTGCTGCCAATGGAAGCAACAGCGCACCAGTTTCCATGCCTATGCCAGCGGGCGTGGAGTATGTGCCAGGCAGTGTCATGCTCGTGTCGCAGGTAGGTGGGTTAAGCATCAGCCAGACCTCGCCCAGCGTCACGAACCCCACCTTCACCATCCTGCGCGGAGCGGGCAATATTATGGGTGGGCATGAGGTCAGGTACAAAATAAGGGTCAAGGCAACTTGTGCCGCCACAGCACAGACGCAGATATTTCCAGTCAACGTCACCTACAACAGCGCTACGTTTTCGGGCGAAGTGACTGCCGACATTGTGGCGGCCGACCTTAATTTGACGACTCACCCCATTCAGTCGGCGGCCATCGGCACACCGGTGACAGTACCCATTATCATCCAAAACGGTGGCCTCGGCGCTACCGACAACGTCACGTTTTCCATTACAGAAACGGGCATGGTGACTTCCGCTGTGACGGTGAACGGCTTCCCAGCTACGCTGATCGGCACGATGGGCAGTACCAAAACCTACCAGATATCGGCAGCGGCCCTGCCCGGCGGCACGCTCAACAACCCCGAAAGCATCACCGTAATGCGCAAGGTGGTGCTGACAAGTTGCACATTTAGTTCAAGTTATGCCACCAACTGGGGCTGCTACGGCTCCTCCTGCCAGGTGCCCGAGCCGACCGGCCCAGGCGAGTTCATCCTTGCCACCGGCTCGCCCAACTTGGTAGTCACTTCGAGCCTCATCTCGTCTTCTAACCTCTGCGGCAATACGGTGGTGGACGTGACGTACACGAACAACGGCACTGGTCCGGCTTCAGCGGCAGCGGCGTTTAGCAATGCCTTCAAGTTTGGCATGAACTCGGCCACTGGCTGGTCGTCGTCCAGTTGGATGACGGCGGGCATTACCCTCAACGGCAGCGCAGTAGCGCACACCGCGGGGATGTCGCCGACGGCAGCCTCGGTGGCAGCCAGCCAGTTTGCCAACGACCCTGATGGGGCGGGCGGCTTCACGGATTTGGACTTGGACGGCCAGTACGACGACTTGCCGCAGGGCGCGTCGGTCACGTTCCGGATAACCCTGAAATATACCTGCCCAACGGGTTGCCCGGCAGCCGACGACCAGGCCAGCCTCGTGGCCGGGGCCATGTACACCGACCAGTGCGGGGCCATGAAAAGCAGCACCGGCCCGGCCAGTTTTGCCTTCAACAGCCAGGCGATTGGCGCGGCAGAGGTGTTTCACCCCAGCATCGTTGGCGACGGAGCCAAGTTCGACGTGCAGATTTGCATCGCCCGCAATTTCCTCCTGAACAGCGGTGTGGTGTGTTCCGGCAATACGTTTTCGCTCGCCATTACCCTGCCACCCGATGTGATGGCAACGGGGGCTGGCACGGTGAACGGCGCAGCCGCTACCGTCACTACTGTGGGCAATATCGCCACAGTATCAGGAACTTACAACGGAGGCACTACTTGCTTCACCATGCGCCTGATGTACACCTGCGGTGGCGGGCCGATGAATTTCCCCTACGAGGCACTGTACACCTGCGACGCGGGCTGCGCCTGTGCGCAGAAGTGGGCCTGCGGCAATTTCACCATCGTCGGGGCAGGCTGCGACCCTTGTCCAGCGGGTGGCCTCACGGTGAGCAACGTGGACGTGCGCCGCACCACGCTCGGCTTCACTGACCATAACGGCAACGTGACGGTGAACCCGGCGGCCATACCGGCGAGCAACTTGCTGAAAGGGATGCCCTGCGACGAGTTCAAATTCACTTTTACCAGCCTGATGAATGGCGGTGACATGGGCACGGCCATGTTCGACAACGGCTTTTTGGAACTCTCCTACGACCAGTTGGCGGGTGGCAGCTTGCTCCAGTACATCAGCACGGGCAGCACTTTCGACTACTTCGATGCCAGCACGGGGGTGACGACAACGGGCATCGCGCTGCCTGCGCCAACGGATGTGGTTGTGGGCGGACGGCACGTCTTGGTGTTCAACTTCAACACTTTCGTGGCGGGCCTGCCGGGCGGCAAGATGGCGGCGGGCGACCGGGTGACGGCTTGCCCCAGATTTAGGGTGCTGAACAACAGTGGCCTGACGGCCACGCCGACGCGCCCGACCAACGCCTACGCGCAGTTTTTCAACCTCGCTACGGCGGCTGGCAACCCGCTGCCGGGCGGCGACGCACGTTTTTCCTGCAACTTTTTTGTCCCGGAATTTTACCTCCACAACCCCGCAGTGGTGCCCAACGCAGTGGGCGGCGCACGCATGGGCTGCGGCTCCTACCAAGTGAGCGGCACCATCAACCACCAACTGACGGTGCAGGTGGACGAGTACCCGATGGAAATCCGCCCGCTTTTCCGCCTCAACAGCATCAAAGTGACCATCCTGAACGGCGACTCCTACGACCCTTCGGTGACTCCACAACTGATGGTGAGTGGCTCATCTGACGACCCTTGGTATGTTGGCACGTTCAACTTGCCCGCGCCCACCATTTCGGGCAACATGCTGACTTGGACCAACCCAGGCACTTGGCCACTCCACGATTTGGCCGGCGCAACGCAGACCAATACAGGCTATCAACTAAAATTCAACCTGCGCAACTCCGGCTGCGCTAACGCTACCAATGGCACCTTGCAAACGGTGTGGAATTACAACCGCTTCGGCTACGGCCCAGCGGCTTGCCAAGCGGCTACCGTCGCGCCTACGCAGACCGGTACAGTGGCGGGCGGCGCGCCCGTGTTCGCGCTCACCAACCTGACGGGTAGCATCAACGGCACCAAGCAAATCGAGTGTTTTCAGGTAAAAGTGGAAAACACAACGGCCAACGCGGGCGGTTACGTCTGGCTGGCGATGGAGGACAACCTGAGCGACATGGATGTAGTATCGGTGCGTGACTTGACAGCCAACACGACACTGCCGCTGTTGTCTTACACCAATGGCAAGTGGGTACGGATATCTACAACGTTCCCGGGCGGCACCAGCCGCACCCTCGAAATTTGTGTGAGATATAACAATTGCAGCAACAACAACCTGACCATCAAACAGGGCTGGGACTGCCCGGCTTACCCAACCAACCCGCTGACCTACGCCTGTACGCCTCAGATTTTGCAGGCCACGCTGCGCATCATCCCCCGCGAAGGCAGCATTCAGGGCGACTTCATCGCCACCTCGGCACTGCCCGCGAGTATGTGCGAGGACTTCGTTTTTGACATCCGGGTAAACTCCTCGCAGCAGGGTGACATCCGCAACCCGAAGGTGAAGGTGACCCTGCCCGCAGGTATGCTGCTCCAGCCGCCGGTGCAGATCGAGTACCCGCTCAACTCTGGCAACTGGCAAAACGCCACGCCGACCATCATGGGCCAAATGGTGGAGGTGCAGATCACCAACCACACCCTAGTGAAAGACTCGCTACCCGGCACCACCAACGCCAACACCACCGCTTTCCCCAACGGCGAAGACCGCCAAGCCCGGGTACGGTTCACCGTGCGGACGACTTGCGACTTTTTCGCTGGCGACCGCATCTTGTTCCAGCCCTCAGCAGAGCGTACTTGTGGCGGCTCGGCAACGGGCAGCGGGGCCAACTTCAAGTCGCCGCGCATCCGAATCCTCGGTGCCGAGCCGACCTACGAAGGTACTTTTAGCATTGATCTAGGCACCTCCACCACCATCGAAGGCTGCTTCGCAAAAACTGTAAACACCACCGTGCAACTCGCCGACCTGAACGGCATGGACGGCCAGCCAGCCTCCACGGGCAGCGCCGACACCATCTACATCAGCCTGCCGGGTGTGCTGGATTATGTGCCCAGCAGTTACGTCTGCACCACTTTCCCCGCCGCCAATTGCCCTACATTCCTGGGCACAACAGTGCAGCCCGACGGGCGCAACTTGCTGAAATTCAAACTCCCGCCCAACATCGCCATCCCGAATGGCGGCGTGGTGCCCATCGCGTTCAGTTTTAAAGTGCTGCCGGAGCAGAGCATCGCTTGCACCATCGAAGACAAAATCACGGGCCGTATCATCGCCGTGTACAACAACATCCTCTGCCCCAACCCGCCCCCCGCCACCACCTGCCCGAAAGTGACCGCGCTGGCGGGCGAGGGCGAGTCGCCAGTGACTTTGAAAAAACGGCAGTTCACCCTCGAAAACCCTGGTATCGCCTGCAACGCAAGTGGCACTTTCAATTACACCCTCCCTGTGCGGCTGCAAAACGCAACTTTACCCGTAGACAGCAGCGTCGTGGTGGAAATCTACTGTCTCGACGCAAACGGCAACACCATCGGCGGCCCGGTGCGCAGCCTCACCATCGCGGGGACGAAAGCCATCGGCTCGCTCACTACCCTCACAGGCACCTTCGGCGGCTGCGACGCGGTGAACGGGGTGAAAGTCGTCATCCCGCTCGTCACCTACACCGGCCAATTCCAGTGCCACTGCGCCGAGCAGACTTACATCTACCGCAACCTCAGCAAGTGCCCCACCGTAGCTGTCTCGGTGAACGACAACGAGATTTGCGCCAACGAGACCACCACTGCTACTGCCGTCATCTCCAACGGTGCCAACGCGGGCACTTGGAGCACCTCCGGCAACGGCACTTTCGCCAACGCCACCGCGCTCTCCACCGTGTACACGCCAGGCAGCACCGATAAAACCGCAGGCACGGTCACCCTGAAATTTACGACCAACGACCTCACCGGCACCTGCCCGCCCGCGATGGCGACTGTGCAGGTCACCGTGCGCCCACTACCCACCGTAACCAACGCCACCCTCACCGTGTGCGCCACCACAGCGGGCGGCAACAGCGGTGCTTTCACCCTCTCCACCGCCAACACGCTGGTGGATTTGGTGGGCGGAAACGCAGTGACCTACCACGCCACCCAAGCCAACGCCAACACGGGCGCGTCGCCCCTTGCCAGCCCCTACACGGCCACCCACAACACCAACGTGTACGCCCGCGTCCGTAACCCCATCACCGGCTGCTACAACACCGCGACACTCAATTTGCGGGTAAACGCCCTGCCAGCCGCCACTGCTGCCACCCTCAACGTGTGTGAAAACGACCCCGCCGGGAGCGGCATCGGCACCTTCACGCTCACCAACGCCAACGCCACGGTGAATAACGTGGCGGGCAACACCATCACTTACCACAACACATTGGCCGAAGCCCAAAGCGGCGCGAACGCCCTCACCAGCCCCCTACTGTCAGCCTCGCGCACCCTCTACGCCCGCGTGCTCACCACCGCTACGGGCTGCGTCAACACAGCCCTCATTACCCTCAATGTTCGGCCTCGCCCCGCCGCCTCGGCGGGTTATCAGCAGCGCTGCCCCGATGT
Source organism: Saprospiraceae bacterium (assembly GCA_043718855.1). GTDB lineage: Bacteria > Bacteroidota > Bacteroidia > Chitinophagales > Saprospiraceae > M3007. The sequence continues at coordinate 5,389 of JAYSUY010000068.1, forward strand.
GTTCGACGGCACGGTGGCGACGTTCACGCTTTCCGCCCTGAACACCCAGGTGACTGGCGGCGTAGGTGGCCTCACCGTGACTTACCACGCCACTCAGGCTCAGGCCCAGAACAACACCAACCCGCTCGCCAATGCCTACGCCACTACCACCGCCCTCATCTGGGCGCGGGTGCAGGATGCCAACGGCTGTTTCAATTTGGCCCAAGTGCAACTCGTGGTGCTCCCCAGTCCGGCCATTGACGCGACGGCCACCTCCCTGACTTGCTTTGGAGTAAACAACGCCACCGCAACAGTCACCGTCAGTTCCGGGCCCTTACCCATCACCTACGACTGGAGCAACAACGGCCCACAAAACCCCGACACCGACCCGATGACCATCACCGCGCTCAGCGCAGGGCAGTACACCGTCACGGTTACCGACGGCAACGGCTGCACAGCCACCGACTTTGTGACCATCGCGCCCGCGCCTACCGCCGTCAGCATCATGCTCAATTTGGTGCAAAACGTGGCTTGCCGCAACGCCTCCAGCGGAGCCATTTTCATCACCGTCACCGGCGGCAGCCCCAACTACAACTACAACTGGAACAACCCCGCGCCCGACGTGGAAGACCCCAGCGGTCTCCCGGCGGGCACCTACACCATCACGGTGACCGATGCCAACGGCTGCACCGCCACCGCCTCGGCCACCGTGACACAGCCTGCTATGGTGCTGACGGCTATGGCTACCGGTTCTGTCACTGCATCTTGCACCAACATCGGCACCGCTACGGTGAATGCCGCAGGCGGCGCGCCCGGCTACACCTACCAGTGGAGCAACGGCCAGAATACCCAGACCGCCACGATGTTAGGCCCCGGCTCCTACGTCGTCACCGTCACAGACCAGAACGGCTGCACCGTCGTCGCCACCGCAGTGGTCAGCACTGCCGCCGCGCCGATTGTCGTCATCGGCTCCTTCACCAACGTACTGTGCGCTGGCGGCGCTACGGGCACTGCCACCGCGATGGTGCAGGCTGGCACAGGTACCGGGCCGTTTAGTTTCCTCTGGTCCAATGGCCAAACTGGCCCCAGCGCCAGCGGCCTCACCGCTGGCATCTACGGCGTGACCGCCACGGGTAGCGACGGCTGCGCAAGCCAGACCAGTGTCACCATCTTGCAGCCCACCCCCGTCAACGCCATCATCGTGAATGTCAAAAATGCCACCTGCAACGGGGCCAATAATGGCTCCGCCACCGTGTTTGCCACCGGCGGCACACCCGGCATAGGCTACACCTACCTCTGGTCAAACGGCTCTAACAACCCCACCGCCAGCAACCTCGCCCCCGGCACTTACACCGTCAGCGTCACCGATGCCAACGGCTGTTTAGCCACCGCCATGACGACCATCACCCAGCCCACTGCGGTAGCCCCGGTGGTGATACCGCCTGTCGTAAACGTGCTGTGCTTTGGCGGAAACAACGGTTCCATCAACCTCTCCGTGACGGGCGGAACGCCCAACTACGACTTCAACTGGAGCGGCAACGCCCCCGACGTGGAAGACCCGAACGGGCTGCCGGCTGGCACATACACCGTCACCGTCACCGATGCCAACGGCTGCACAGCGGTCACATCGGCCACCATCGGGCAGCCCGCTGCACCGCTGGTCGCCACCATCTCCTCGTTTGTGAATACCGCCTGTGCAGGCGGCGCAACCGGCAGCGCGACCGCAGCCGCTTCGGGCGGCACCGCAGCTTACTCCTTTTTGTGGTCAAACGGGCAAAACACCCCTACCGCCACCAACCTTGCAGCAGGTGCCTACGTGGTCACGCTCACCGACATGAACGGCTGCACGGCCCAAGCCACCGTCAACATCGTGAACCCCGCTATGCTGCAAGTCAGCATCATCGCCACCACCAACGTGACGTGCAACGGAGCCAACAACGGCAGCGCGACGGTATCCGCCACTGGCGGCACTGCCCCTTATATGTTCAGTTTTCTCACGGCGGCCAACGTGCTGCTGAGCGGGCCGAGCGCCAGCACATCAGTGAGCAACTTGCCGCCGGGCAACTACAAAGTCGTCGCCACCGACCTCAACGGCTGCTCGTCGGAGGTGCCGTTCAGCATTGCGCAGCCTACCTTGATGAGCGCCAGCATCACTGCTGTCACGCCAGCCGCTTGTTTTGGCGGAGCCAACGGCAGTGCGACGGCGAGTGCCGCAGGCGGCACGCCAGGCTACGCTTTCGCTTGGCCGGGTGGCTTCACCGGCCCGGTGCGCACAGGTTTGGCGGCGGGCAGTTATGTTGTCACCGTCACCGATCTCAACGGCTGCACCAGCAGCGCGACAGCGGTCATCGGACAGCCTGCCACTCCAGTTTCTATTTCCACAAATTTGATAACCAACGTATTATGCAAGGGCGCAGCGACAGGGGGCATCCAAATTACCGTCACTGGCGGCACACCCAATTACAACTATAACTGGAGCAACCCCGCGCCTGACGTAGAAGACCCCAGCGGTCTGCCAGCCGGCACCTACAACCTCACCGTGACCGATGCGAACGGTTGTATTGCCAACACCCAAGTCGTCATCAGCGAACCACCGACGGCTGTTTCGGCCACGATTTCTAACATCGTAAACGCCCAATGCACTGGCACTGGCACTGGCGCGGCCACTGTGAACCCAGCGGGTGGCTCATCCCCATACAGTTTCTTGTGGTCGGATGGACAAACCACCCAGACGGCTGCAGGCCTCGGCGCAGGTGCCTATGTCGTCACCGTAACTGACGCGAACGGCTGTACCACACTGACGACTGCCGTTATTGGCAATCCCGCAAACTTGAGCCTGACAGTCATGGCTGCCAGCAATGTTTCCTGCGCAGGTGGTGCCAACGGCACTGCCACGGTGTCGGCTTCGGGCGGCACCCCAGCCTACGCTTTCGCTTGGTCAAACGCCACCAGCGGCGCACTCCTGAGCGGCGTGGGCAGCGGCACCTACACGGCCACCGTGACCGATGCCAACGGCTGCAAAGCCCAGACTTCAGTGAACATCACGGAGCCGACCCCAGTGGTGGCTTCCATCCAGAGCATCGTGCCTGTCACCTGCAACGGCGCGGCCAACGGCAAAGCCACCGCGACGGCTTCGGGCGGCGTGGGGCCGTACACGTTTGAATGGCCGGGCAGCGCATTCGGGGCCACCCGCACGGGCCTGGCGCCGGGCAGTTACACCGTCACGGTGTATGACGCGAACAACTGCACGGCCACCGCAACGGCGCTCATTCCGGCCCAGCCAGTACTGCTCGCCGCCTCGGTCGTCTCGCACGTCGATGTGCTGTGTTTTGGTGGAAACAACGGCTCCGCCAACCTCAGCGTGACGGGCGGAACGCCCAACTACAACTTCGATTGGAGCGGTGTCGCGCCCGACGTGGAAGACCCCTCGGGCCTCCCGGCTGGCACCTATACAGTCACTGTCACTGACGCAAACAATTGTACTGCAAACACTTCCATCACGATACTGCAACCCGCCATGCCAGTGACGGCGCTCATCTCGGCCAGTGCTGCCCCGCTTTGTTTTGGCGCAGCCGATGGCTCGGCTACCGTCACGCCTTCGGGCGGCATGGCGGGCTATACCTACCTGTGGAGCAACGGCCAGACGGTACCCACCGCGACGGGTTTGGCCGCAGGTTCTTACGTCGTGTCGGTGACGGACGCGAACGGCTGCCAAACCGTGACGACGGTGGTTTTGGCCAACCCGGCCTCAGTTGTGTCGGCCATTGCCAACATGACCAACGTGTCGTGTTTTGGCGGAAACAACGGTGCCGCTTCGGTGGCTGCTTCGGGCGGCACCCTGGCATTTACCTACATTTGGAAAAACTCGGCCAACGCGACGGTCAGCACCTCGGCCACTGCATCAAGCCTGACCGCTGGCACCTACCGCGTCACCGTGACCGACCTGAACGGCTGCACGAGCAGCGCGGCGGTGACGCTCACCCAGCCCACTTTGCTCACCGCCAACATCGCCAACACCACCCTCGTGAGTTGTTTTGGCGGAAATGACGGCACAGCGACAGCGAGCGCGGCAGGTGGCACCACGCCCTACACCTACGCTTGGCCCGGCCCGGTGTCGGGCGCGCTGCGCACGGGCCTATCGGCAGGCAACTATGTGGTCACCGCCACCGATGCCAACGGCTGCATGGCCACTGCATTGGCGGTGATTGCCCAGCCTGCCGCGCCGCTGGCGATTACGTCTTCTACGGTGGTGCCGGTGTCGTGTTTTGGCGGAGCCAATGGCTCGGTCAGCATCACGGTGGCTGGCGGTACCCCGGCTTACAACTACGACTGGTCGGCTCCGGCACCCGATGTGGAAGACCCCAACGGCCTCCCGGCGGGCGCTTACGCGGTGGTGGTGACGGACTCGAAGGGCTGCATGGTCAGCCAGAATTTTTCAGTAGCCCAGCCAGCCGCGCCAGTGCTGGCTTCCATTACGGCTTTCAGCGACGCTTCCTGCGCGGGCGGCACTTTTGGCTCCGCTACGGCGGCGGCTTCGGGCGGCACCGGCCCCTACGGTTTTGCTTGGTCGAACGGCCAGAACACGGCAATGGCGACCAACCTCATCGCGGGCAGTTACATCGCAACCATCACAGATTCAAAGGGCTGCATGGCGATTACGACAGTCAACATCAGCGACGCGGGCAGCCCGATGGCCCTCGTGGTCGGCCAAACTCCGGTCACTTGTTTTGGCGGAAACGACGGCACCGCGACTGTGCAGGCCAGCGGCGGTATGCCAGCCTACACCTACGCTTGGTCGGCTGGCACGGCTGGCACCACCACTCGCACGGGCCTCCCCGCCGGGACGCATTTCGTCACGGTTTCGGATGCCAACAACTGCTCCTTCGTCACGAGCGTGAACATCAGCCAGCCGACGGATGTCGTCGCGGCGGTAGTCAGCGCCCTGCCTGCCTCCTGTGCGGGCGCGACGGACGGCGTAGGCATAGTGGATGCCGACGGCGGCATTCCGCCCTACACCTACCTCTGGTCGGGCGGGCTGCCGGGCGCGGCGCAAAACAACCTCGCGGCGGGTACCTACGTCGTCACGGCCACAGATGCCAACGGCTGTCAAGAAACGGTAACAGTGGTCATCGGCAACAACGGGATGCTCGGCCTCGCTCAGTTGCCCAACCTCGGCCCGGTGTGCCCGGCTACCACGATTCCGCTGCTGCCGCTTTCCTCCACGCCTACTGACCCAGCCACGATATACGCTTGGCAGGGCGGCGCAGCGGCGGGCTTGCCCAACGGCACTTCGAGCGGCCTCAATCCCCACATCCCGACTTTCATAGCCTCCACCACCGAAGGTACCTACACCGTGACCGTGACTGCCGACCTGCAAGGCTGTACTGCTGAGCGGACTTTCACCATTGTTATTCAGGACAATACGCCGCCCGTGTTTGCCAATTGCCCCGCTGTCATGCTCATGGCAGGCAACGACCCGAACGTGTGCTCCGCCAAACTCAACTGGCTCGCGCCGGTGGCCACCGACGACTGCGGCGCGGTGAGCGTGACCCAAACCGGTGGCCCTGCTTCGGGCAGCCCGCTCGGCATCGGCACCCACACCATCACCTACACCGCCGACGATGGGCGGGGCAACTCCGTCGCCTGTGTGTTCACCGTGCTGGTGTTGGATACAGAATTCCCCACCATCCAATGTCCTGCGCAAGCCCTGGAACAGAATGCAGACGCGACGTGCAAATTCTTCCAAAACAGCAACTCGCTGGACGCTACGGCCCACGACAACTGCGCCATCGTGACCCTGACGCACAACTACGCGCCCGCTCCTTCGGCGGTGACGCTGAGCGGCGCGACCTTCCCCAGCGGCCAAACTTCGATAACTTGGACGGCCACCGACCCCGCAGGCCATATCGCCACCTGTGGCTATACACTGACTGTTTTGGATAAAAAAGCCCCCGAAGTAGTACCTGGCACCTGCCCGCCTTCGGCGGCGGTGACCAACGACGATGGGGTTTGCGGAGCAAAATTCGACTACGCGCCACCGCTGTTTTCTGATAACTGCGACGGCCTGAATCTCCCCGGCACCCGCACGGCGGGGCTGGCCTCCGGCCAAATGTTCCCCATCGGCACCACCACCGTGCGCTACGAATACACCGACGCGGCGGGCAACGGCCCGGCTGTCTGCGAGTTCACGGTGACGGTGACGGACGTGCAAACGCCTGACATTCAATGCCCAGCCAACCTGACGGTGGAAACAGACGGCGATTTGTTCGGCTCCAACACCTCGCCGTTCACGCTGCTCGGCACCGGGCCTTGCGGGGTGAGTTTGGCCTACACACCGCCCGTCGGCACCGACAACTGCCCAGGCTCGGAGACCGACCTGATGGGCGGCTTCGGCCCCGGCGCGAACTACTACCAGTACAACGGCACCTACGCCCACATTTGGCGCGTGACCGACGCGAGCGGCAACAGCCGCACTTGCCAATTCAGCATCAAGGTGGAAGACCCGATAGCACCGGTTATCATCTGCCCGGGCAGTACGACCGTAGCGGCCAGCAAGGGCCAGTGCAACGCGGTGGTGACGTACTCGCTGCCAGTGCCGGGCGACAACTGCCCCGGCTTTACCATCGGCCAATTGGCTGGCCCGGCCTCCGGTGAAACCTTCGCACTGGGCACCACGAGCGTGGTGTTTTCTGTGAGCGACAACATGGGCAACGTGACCACTTGCTCTTTTTCGGTGACGGTGATGGACATGGAAAAACCCGTGCTGACCTGCCCGGCCAATCGCACGGTGAGCACTTCGGCGCCTACGCCCGGCGACTGCCAGGGCGCGGTGCCGGCCTTGCTGCCCGAACTGCTGGCCGCCGACAACTGCACGGGCGCGACCGCGCTCGCGCTCTCGGCCATGCAAAGCCCGGCGGCTGGCACGGCTTTCGGCACAGCCAACGGCTCCACCCAGACCGTTACCTTCACCGTATCTGATTTGGCTGGAAACACCCAGACTTGTACCACGACCTTGACGCTGCGCGACAATGAGCCGCCTACGCTCAACTGCGCACCTGCTGCGCGCACGGTCAGTGCCAACGCCAACTGCCACTACCAGGCGGCTGCTGCTGAGTTCAACCCGACTTTCGCGGACAATTGCGGTGCCATTTTGACCCAAAACTATGCACCTGCGCCGCAGGCGCACACCCTCGCTGGGGCTATTTTTCCTGCGGGAAATACGACCGTGACGTTCACCGCGACCGATCAGTTTGGCAACACGGCCACCTGCGATGTCACGGTTCAAGTACTTGACAACCAAAAACCTGTCTTCCTGAACTGCCCCGTCGACGTGGTGCTGAACAACGACGTGGACAAGTGCGGGGCCGTGCTGGTGTTCCCCAATCCAGTGCTCAGCGACAACTGCGGCGCGACGGTGGCATTGGTGCCGCCCAGCCTACCGAGCGGCAGCCTGTTCCCCAGCGGCCCGACGGCGGCGGGGGCCACCAGCACTGTCACGTTCCGGGCTACGGACGCGGCGGGCAACTCCACCGACTGCGTGTTCACCGTGACCGTGCGGGATGTGCAGATGCCGAAAGCAATTTGTAAAGATTTTACCCTAAACCTGAATGCAGCGGGCGTAGCGACGCTGGTGCCAGCCAATGTGAACGGCGGGTCTTTGGACAACTGCACGACCACCGGTAACCTGACCTATGCACTATCGCAAACGAATTTCAGTTGCGCCGACGCGGGCCAGAAGACGGTGGTGCTGACGGTGACGGACCAAGCGGGGAATGTGAACAACTGCGTGGCAACGGTGACGGTGCGCGACGCGACCCCACCCATACTGACCTGCCCGGCTCCCATTACGCTGGCGGATTGCAATGCGCCGGTTCCGAATGTGGCTGCTTTGGCAAACGCAACCGACGCTTGCGGCGTAGCCACCATTTCCCAAAACCCGCCTGTGGGTGTGCTGCTGGGCCAGAGCCTGAGCGTGACGCTGACGGCTACGGATGTCAACGGCAACACCACAACTTGCTCTGTATTAGTGTCTGTGAACGACAACGTGAAGCCGGTGCTGGCTTGTCCGCCGAGCATCACAGTGGGCAACGACGTGGACAAGTGCGGCGCGAATGTGACTTTCCCCAATCCAACGCTGACCGACAATTGCCCCGGCGCGACCCTGATCCTCGTGCCGCCCAGCCTGCCGAGCGGCAGCCTTTTCCCCAGCGGCCCGACGGCGGCCGGGGCCACCAGCACCGTCACGTTCCGGGCAACCGACGCGACGGGCAATTCGACCGATTGCTCCTTCACCGTCACGGTCATGGACATGCAGGCCCCCAACGCCGTCTGCAAAGATTTTACCCTAAACCTCGACGCTGCGGGCGCGGGCAGCATCACTTCGGCCAGCGTCAACGGTGGCAGCACCGACAACTGCACGGCGGCGGGCAGCCTCACCTACGCGCTCTCGAAGACCTCCTTTGCTTGCGCAAATCTGGGCGACAATACCGTGACCGTGACCGTGACCGACGCGGCGAGCAACACTTCCACCTGCGCCGCTACGGTGACGGTGCGCGACGTGACTCCGCCGACCTTCACCTGCCCCCAGCCCATTACCGTAGCCAGTTGCAACAGCACGGTGCCGGATGTGCTGAGCGGCATCACGCCCGCCGACAACTGCGGCGGCACGATTGCAAAAACACAAAGCCCGGCAGCGGGCGTGGCCTTCGGAAACGTGCAGGGCGGCACGACCAGCATCACCGTGACAGTGACGGATGCGGCGGGCAACACCGCCACTTGTTCGGTGTCTGTGACCATTGTGGACAACACACCGCCCAGCATCGTTTGCCCGCCTAGCATCACGGTGGGCAACGACGTGGACAAATGCACGGCCAACGTAACCTACTCTATCCCAACGGCTTCGGACGATTGCCCCGGCTTCGCGCTGAGCCGCACGAGCGGTCTGGCTTCGGGCAGCAGTTTCCCGCTCGGCACCTTGACGGTGGTCTATTCCGTCACCGACGCAGGCAGCACGGTGCGCACTTGCTCCATCACCGTCACGGTGATGGATATGCAAGCGCCCAACGCGGTCTGCAAGGATTTTACCCTAAACCTTGACGCGACGGGCATGGGCAGCATTACGCCAGCCGATGTCAACGGCGGCAGCAGCGACAACTGCACGGCAGCCGCTAATTTGACCTACGCGCTCTCGAAGACCAACTTCGACTGCTCCAACGTCGGCGACAACAATGTGACGCTGACCGTGACCGACGCCGCAGGCAACACCAGCATCTGTGTCGCCACAGTGACGGTGAACCAGACGGATGTGCTGAAAGCCTGCGCTGGTAAAGTCATCGCTTGCCCAGTGAACCCCGGCAACGACTACGCGCTGTTCAGCCTGTACGGCAACACCCTGCTGAACAACCAGGTGGTGGCTTGCAACCCCGGTACGCTGCCTTCATACAACGCGACAGTGACTTTCCACCTGTCGGAAACCGATGCGGAGAAAGACCAAAACGCCATCCCCAACGGGCTGTACCTCTCCAACTCCCGCACCATCTGGGTGCGCGTGGAGAATACTGCTGGCTGCTACGATGTGGACATCGTACACCTCGAAGTGCTGCAAAGCCCCTCGGTGACGCTGATCCGCCAAGACGAAACTTGCGCTGGCGCAAACGACGGCAGCATCACAGCGACCGCTGTAGCGGGCAAATCGCCCTACCATTTCAATTGGTCGGCGGGCGCGACACCCGACCCGGCCCAAGCTACACCGACCACTTCTGGGGTAAAAAACCTCGCGCCCGGCACTTACACCGTGACGCTGAGCGACGCGAACGGCTGCACCACTTCGGCTTCCGTCACCACCGCGCCCGGCCCGCAACTCGCGCTCACGGCATTGCCCGATATCACGGTTTGCCCACAAGGCGCAGTGGCACCGGTGGAACTGAGCGCGTTGCCGCTGGGCCTCGATGTAGCCTACACTTGGGCGGGCGGTGCCAGTGCGGGTTTGCCCAACCAAGCCAGCAGCATCGGCGGGGCCGACCCGGAGATACCCGGCTTCCAGGCCAGCAACACCGAAGGTTCCTGGACGGTGACGGTGACGGGCCGCTACCTCGGCTGCACGGATACCGAGGACTTCTCCATCACGGTACTCGACGACGCGCCGCCCATGTTCACCTTCTGCCCGCCCAACATGGAAGCGAACAACGAGGCAGACAAATGCGGGGCCATCGTGAAATGGTTGCCCGTGCTGGTGAGCGACGATTGCCAGCCCAATGTGCTGCTGGCGCAAACCCTCGGCGCGACTCCCGGCTCCTTTTTCGGCGTAGCCGCAACGCCCTACACCATCCGCTACGTCGCCGACGACGGCTACGGAAACACGGCTTCCTGCCAGTTCACCGTGACCGTGCGGGATATGCAACTGCCTGACATCCAGTGTCCGAGCGGCTTGCAAAACGTGACGACCAACAGCGACTGCACCTACGTCGCCAGCGGCACGGTGCTGAACGCGACCGCCAGCGACAACTGTGCAGTGACAAGTTTGAGCAACAATTTCAACAACACCTCCGCCCTCAGCGGAGCCTCCTTCCCGCTCGGCCAAACGGTGGTGACTTGGACAGCCCGCGACGCGGCGAACAACACCCGCACCTGTTCCTACACGCTGTCAGTAAGCGACGCGACCGCGCCGACCGTGACGACTTGCCCGGCCAACATCGCCCGCTCGAACGACGCGGGCCTGTGCGGCGCAGCCGTCACCTACGCGGTGGCGTTCGCGGACAACTGCGACGGCGCGAGCCTGAGCGGCACGCGGGTGCAGGGCCTAGCATCGGGCGCGGTTTTTCCCGTAGGGACTACGCAGGTGGAATACGCGTACACCGACGCGGCGGGCAACGGCCCGGCGCGCTGCGCCTTCAGCGTCACCGTGAGCGACACGGAGAAACCCGTCATCGCTTGCCCGGCCAACGCAACGGTAAACATCGGCGGCAGCCCAACCTTGATGGGCGGCCCGGTGACGGTGGTCGGCAACGGCCCCTGCGGCGTGACGCTGAGTTACGCCGCGCCCATTGGCACCGACAATTGTCTCGGAGCGGTGACTGCGCTGGCGAGCGGTTTGGGCGCAGGCCCGAACTTCTACGCCTACGGCGGATTCTACACGGAGACGTACAACATGGTTGATAATCAGGGAAATAAGGCGACTTGCTCGTTCAGCATCACGGTGCTCGACCCAGTGGTGCCGACCATCACTTGCCCCGCCAACACGACCGTGACGACCGACCTCGGCGAGTGCGACGCGGCGGTGAGTTACGCTTTCCCGTACAGCGGCGACAACTGTCCCGGCTTTGTTTTGACAAAAACCAGCGGCCCCAGCAACGGCGAGGAGTTCCCGCTGGGCAGCACCTCGGTGAGTTTCCGGGTGACCGACCCGGCGAGCAATAGCGTCACCTGCGCCTTCACGGTGACGGTGGAAGACCGCGAGCAGCCCCTGATTGCGTTCTGCCCAACACCCGTTACCGCGCTTACGAGCAGCGACGGCACGGGCAATTGCTCCGGCCTCATCCCCGACCGCACGAATGCGCTGGCAGCCAGCGATAACTGCGGCGGCGTGACCGTGAGCCAGTCGCCAGCGGCAGGCGGCAGTTTCGGCACAGCGCATGGAGAGGTGCTGACCCTGACCTTTTTCGTGTCGGACAACGCGGGCAACACCCGCTCCTGCCAAAGCACAGTGCGCCTGTTAGACAACGAGGCACCGAGCATCGCTTGCACCGGCTTGACCCAAAACCTGACGGCCACGCCCGGCTTCTGCGGTCGGCTGCTGCTGGCAGCAGACAACGTGAATCCTTTATTCTCTGACAATTGCACGGGAGCGCAGCGCAGCCACAACCTGCCGACGGCCCCGAACACCAACACGCTGGAAGGCGCGGTGCTGCCCATCGGCACGACGACGGTGGTGTGGAAAATTACCGATGTCAACGGAAATACCGCGACTTGCTCTATTACCTACACGGTGACGGACAACGCGCCGCCGGTTTTTGTCAACTGCCCCGCCAACATCACGGTGGGCAATGACGTGGGCAAATGCGGGGCCAACGTGTTCTGGTTAGCGCCAAATGCTGCCGACGCTTGCGCTGCTGTCGTGACCCAAACGGCTGGCCCGACTCCGGGCAGCCTTTTCCCTGCCGGAGCGACGGCCCCCGTGAGCATCGGCATCATCGGCGGTGCTACGGTGAACGGCTGGCTTGGCGCGGACATCGATATGCGCTGGCTCGGCGGCGACAACTATGAAGTGGACATCCCCCTGACGGCGGGCGAAGTGAAGTTCCGCCAGAACGACGACTGGGGCACGAACTGGGGCGCAACTGGTTTCCCCAACGGAGTCGGTGTACAGGGCGGCCCGAACATCCCAGTGCAAGCCGGCCTGTGGCGGGTATCGTTCAACCGGGCTTCGGGGGCGTACAGTTTTGTGCTGGCGGCGGGCTTGCCGAGTTTTCCGATTGGCACCACGCTCATCGCGTACAAGGCCAGCGACCCCAGCGGCAACATGGCGACTTGCTCCTTCACCATCACGGTGACGGATATGCAAGTGCCTGACATCCAGTGCCCAAGCGGTTTGCAAAACGTGACGACCAACAGCGGCTGCACCTACGTCGCCAGCGGCACGGTGCTGAACGCGACGGCCTCAGACAACTGCGGCGTATCGAGTTTGACCAACAATTTCAACAACTCCAACACGCTTAACGGCTTCGTTTTCCCGCTCGGCCAAGCGGTGGTGACCTGGACGGCCCGCGACGCAGCGGGCAATTCGCGCAGCTGCTCCTACACGCTGGTCGTGCAGGATGCCACCGATGCGGCGGTGCAGATTTGCCCGGCCAACATCACGCGCTCGAACGACGCGGGCCTGTGCGGCGCAGCCGTGACGTACTCGGTTTTGTTCCAAGACAACTGCGACGGCGCGGGACGCACGGGGACGCTCATCGAAGGCTTGGCCTCCGGCGCGACTTTCCCCGTAGGCACCACGACGGTCATCTGGCGCTACACCGACGCGGCCTCCAACGACTTCGCTGAGTGCCAGTTTACGGTGAAAATCAGCGACACGCAGCTGCCGAGTATTGCTTGCCCGACCAACATCACGGTGGGCACCAACGGCAGCCTGAGCGGTGGGGCTGGGGGCAATCCGATCATCACATCGGCTGGGCCTTGCGGCCTGAACCTGGGCTACACCGCCCCGGTCGGCACCGACAACTGCTTGGCTTCCAGCACTGTGAACACGAGCGGCTTGGGCAGCGGCCCGAATTTTTACGCCTACAACGGCGTGTACACGGAGCTGTGGCGCGTCACCGATGCGAGCGGCAATTCGGCTTCCTGCGCCTTCACCATCACGGTGCAAGACCCCATCAGCCCCACTTTGACTTGCCCGGCGAACACGACGGTCAATAGCATTTTGGGCAAATGCGCGGCCCCTGTTTCCTACGCTTTCCCCTACTTCTCGGACAACTGCCCGAACTATACGCTGACTAAAATCAGCGGCCCGAACAGCGGCGACGACTTCCCCGTAGGCGCTACGTCGGTGAGTTTCCGCGTAGCGGATAATGCGGGCAACTCGACGCTGTGCAGTTTTGTGGTGACGGTTTTGGACAAAGAAAAACCCGCCGTGACTTGCCCTGCCGACCGCAGCGTGAACACCAGCAGCAACGGCACGGGCGACTGCTCCGGCGCAGTGCCGAACTTGGTGCCAGAAGCAACGGCGACCGACAATTGCTCCGCAAACGGAGCGGTGAGCATCGCACAAATACCTGCGGCTGGCACGGCATTCGGCAGCAGCCACCTCAGTACGCAGGTGGTAACGCTCACGGCAACAGATGTTTATGGCAATGTTTCCACTTGCTCGGTACGCCTGACTTTGAAAGACAACGAGCCGCCGACGCTGACCTGCGCGAGTATCCCGACGGCTTTGATCGTCACGCCGGGGCTGTGCGGCTACGCGGTGCCAGGCTTCAATTTGAACCCAAGCAGTGCCGACAACTGCGGCCCATTGACCCTGACCAACAGCCTGACCGGCAACAACACGCTGGGCGGCACGCTGCTCGCGGTGGGCAGCACGGCGGTGACTTGGATGGTGACTGACGCTGCCGGAAACACTTCGGCTTGCTCGGTGACTTACTCGGTGGCCGACAACGAACCACCTGTGGCAATGTGCCAGGGATCGACCATCAATGTGGTGCTGGACGGCGACGGCCTTGCTCAACTGACGGTGGCCGACGTGAACAACGACTCGTGGGACAACTGCGGCCCGCTGGCCTCGAAGGATATCAAGCGCGAGGACGGCGGCGTGTTTGGGGCATCGGTGTTTTTCTCCTGCGCCGATGCGTTCACTTTTTCGACTTTCAACACCGAAAATGTGGTGCTGCAAGTGGTGGACGCAGCGGGCAACATCAGCCGATGCACGACGACGGTGGCGGTGTTTGACTTGGAAAGCCCGGTCATCACTTGCCCGAACAGTTTGAAGCGGACGACGGACGCTGGGCTTTGCTCGGCAGTGGTAGGTAATATCGGCTTGCAGTACGCGCACGACAACTGCCCGCTGACGGTGGAGTACCAAATCAGCGGCGCGACTTCCCAAACGGGCACGCTCAACGCGAGCGGCACTGTGTTCCAGAAAGGCACTTCGACGGTGGTGTACACGGTGCGCGATGCGAGTGGCAACGCGGCGACTTGCGCGTTCGATGTGGAAATCGAGGACAAAGAACTGCCGGTGCTGGCTTGCGGCAACATCGCCAACTTGGTGCGGGCCAACAACCCTGACCAGTGCGGCTACGCGACGGTGGGCGCGGAATTCAACCCGGCCAATTTCAGCGACAACTGCCCCGACGCGGTGCTCCTCAACAACCTCAACAACTCCAACTCCCTCAATAACTTCGCTTTCCCAGTCGGTTTGACAGTGGTGGTGTGGACGGTGCGCGATGCGAGTGGAAATACCACGACTTGCCTCAGCAACATCCGGGTGAACGACACCCAATTGCCCGCGCTGACTTGCCCGACGGCTGCGGCCGCGACCTTCACCAACGACCTCGGCCAATGCTCCAAAACGCTACTGTCGGAGGTTTTGAACCCGATTTTCAGCGACAACTGCCCCGGAGCGGCCATTTTCCATAATTATGTGACCGCCCCGAACCTCTGGACTTTGGCGGGCGCGACCTTCCCTGTTGGCA
>JAYSUY010000671.1:0-11497 GCA_043718855.1 Saprospiraceae bacterium
TGTCGCCGTGCGCGACAGTGCGCAGCCGCTGGGTGCCTTCCTCATGCACCAATACTGACATCTTGGTGGAACTGAGGATGTGTTCGGCCTCCTTCATGCGCTGATTCACTGCCAGATGGATAGCCTCATAGTCTTGAGCGACAGCCAGTTCTTTGCCCAAGTCAATAAAGAACTGGCGGCGTTCCTGTTCCATCTCCAGCTGTCGGTTACGCAGACGAACTTGTTCTTGTTCCATCTTGGCTTGTTGCCTGATTTGCTCTTGCTTGATTTGCTCAATTTGCTTTTTTCGCGAGCGGTACAGCCAAAGCAAAATAGCGGATAAAAGGACAGCCAACCCAATCAACAGGTTGACCTTGTTCTTCGGATTTTCCTGAAAAATCCGATACTCGCCCTTATAGCCCACAACTCTCAACCGGAACTCGTCCCACAGCAATCCTCGCCCTTTGATCTGATCATACCAATCGCTCCGGTTAAAAATACCTTCCAATTGGGTCAGTGGAAGCAACCGCCCAGAAGCCACTGTAAGCGTGTCGCCTGTGCTGCCTATCAAACTTCTGACCGGCGTGGACATCATGGCATAATCTGGCACAACGAGCAGATAATGAATGCCTTTGTAGTCCAGGCGCAAAGTGTCTACATGTGTGGTATCCACCCTCCTGAACTGCTGGCGCGAAAAAAACAGCGACCCCACAGTGTCCACCTGAGACACGTTCTGCATCCGCCATATCTGAGTCTGGAGTTGCCGCTGCCGCTTGTTTTCTGCCCTCGCCAGACTGTCGTCGAGCAGCACCCAGCCCCGCCGCGAGCCGAACAGCAACTGTCGACTGTTCAGCCGCAACATGGCGTTGGTATTGAACTCGCCCGTAGTCAGGCCCAGCGCCGTGCTGCTGTAAAACCGGGCGACGTGCTGCTGTACGGGTGCTGAAGGATCGAGCAACAGCAAGCCAAAATTGGTGCTTACCCACACCTGACCCTCTGCCTCAAAACCACCGTACACGGTGGACATGGGGTAAATCAGGTCACTGTAGACCCGGCTCCGATAGGCAAAGCCGTTCGTCTCGCCGTAGGTATGTGTGCGCACAAACGAGTCTTGCTGTAACACCCCTTTTTGGATAAAATTGCCCTTCGTGAACAGCAGTACTTCGCTCTTCCCACCGCTCAGAAACAACAGGTTGCAAAGCACAGCTCCGTTAGGCAAGCCCTTGACACGCCGCCACTGCCCGCTCCCGCCGAGCCAGTGGATGGCCGTGTCGCCGCCGCAAAAAAGTCTTCCATCGGGGTTTTTGACAAAAAAAGTGACTGGCCCGATATCGCGCTTTAGTTGACTTAATTGACCGTTTTTCCATGACCAAACTCCAGAGTGTGCCCCGATCAGCAGCCTCTGCCCCAACGTGTCGGCGTACATGGTATGGATGGCACCCATCTCGCTTTCGATGCGTTGGGCCGAGCCGAACTGCTTGGCTCGCAGCACGAAGCGGAACAACTTGCCCGACTTGGTACCAGCCAAATACAGCCCCGGTTGGCCCGGCACCGACCCCAAGCAGCGTACCTGCTCCTCATCACTTCCGGTGCCGGGCAGTTGCAGACGGCTTACCTCCCTGCGATCTTCGGTGTGGAAGCAGCGCACCTCGCCCATGTCGTTGCCCGCTAGGAAGTGCGCCTCGCCCGCCGGAGCGAACGACCAGATGTGCGTTCGCTGACCGTCGTCGCCCGAAGCGGGGCGGCCTCCGGTACGGAACACCTGCTCGCGCCGCTGCGACCACAGGTAGGCTCCGTCTCCGACGGTGCCGATCACCACCGCGTCGCAGTCGCGGAGATACTCAAGGCAACTGATGTGGCGCACCGAAGTACCGCTGGGGGAAAAAAACTGGAGCGCGGTGCGCTTGCCGCTCCGCACTTCGTAGCGGAACAGCCCGTGCGAGCGGGTGCCGACGAGCAATACGTCACGTTCTTTTTCAAAAAAATTGTACTGCAAAGCCGTGATGGGCGAGTCAAAGCGGGTTATCGTTTTGCCGCTTCGGTCTTTCAGCACATCGCCTTCGGCTAAGTAGCCCTGCGTGTCGGCGCGGACGGCACCTGGCTTCGTGGCCTTCGAGCCGTTCTTCCTGTTGTTGCTGCGCGCGTTGCGGTAGTCAATCTCGCCCTCTCCGAAAGCATCGCGTACGGTGAGAGAGTTGCCGTTGGGTAACAGTTCTACTCGGTCATTTCGATTGTTCTGGCTGCCGCCAGTGACCTGCGCGTAAGGATAGGTCGCCACGACGCGGTTGTAGAGGAAGAGCTCTACCCCCACCTGATTGGCGAGGAAGATGATGCCGTCGTGATAGAGCGCGGCATTCACGTTGCTCTGCTGCTCCTGCGAGATGGGCAGCAGCCCTGTCAGGGTTAGGGTGTGTTGGCCCCACAGCATAGAGCCGAAGCATAGCGGGAAAAAGATGAGCAGATGGACACATTTCATGGGGGCAAAAAAAGTAAGAGTCTGTGTGATGCCCGTCACTTTTGGCGGAAAAGTCGACAGGGTTGGCGTGATAAGTCAGCCTTTGTTTCACATTGCCCAAACCTGCCAAATAATTTTGCCATTTGTTTGGCGGCATACTCGAACTTCGCCCGTCATTTGTTTGGCCAAATATCCGGTTATGTGGTGCATCAATTCGCCGTTTTGAAGCACCACGAGTTTGATCTTTTGCTTTTCGCCCCTTGCTTTTTTGCCTTTTGCCTTTGCCTTTTGCCTTTTGCCTTTTGCTTTTTTGCCCCTTACCCTTTGCCGATTGTCTCTTTAGTTTCACACCATTCACGCTTTCTACATGAAAAAACAACTTTCTACACTGCTCCTGCTGGCATTCTGCTTGGCAGGGACCTTGGCTTATGGCCAACAAAACCCGCTTGCTGTGCGCTTCGCATGGGGTTCGGAAATTTTTCCTGAAAACTACGACGCGGTGCGCCAAAAGCCTGACGTACAGGCTGCTGAACTGGCCAGCGGGTACTACGTTCGCTACATCCAGTGTTCGGAAATACTGCCTACCACCGACCGCGCTGCGCTTGAGGCCGCTGGGCTAAAATTCTACGGCTACGTTCATTTCGGGGCGTATTTGGTGGGTATTCCCCAAAATTTTGACCTCGGCAAACTGGCTGTGCTGCATGTGCGGAGCATCATGCGGGTGCAGAACGAGTGGAAAATGGCCCGCACCCTCCGCGAACGGCCCTTCGGCGACTGGGCGCTACACGGCGAGGAGGTGGACATCAACATTCAACTTTATCCCCACGTCAGCATCGGGCGCGGTGCCGAGATGTGCCGCCAGCGCGGGCTGACGGTGCTGAAAGAAGGCACCCAAAACGGCTTCCTGCAACTGCGCGTGGCGCAGGCCAACTTGGAAGCGATATCGGCTCTGGCTTTCGTGCGCCACATGGAACTCGTGCCGCCGCCGCCGCAAAAAGAAGACATCAACGGGCGCTCCATCCACCGCTCCAATGTGCTGGACGCGGACTCTCCGCTGGGCAAAAAATACAACGGCGAAGGCGTGAGCATCCTCGTGCGCGACGACGGCCAACTCGGCCCGCACATTGACCTGCAAGGCCGCTTGGACAACAGTTTGGCGAAGGGCGCTGCCGCTGATGGCACACACGGCGACGGCGTGGGCGGCATCATGGGCGGCGCAGGCAACCTCGACCCTACCAAAAAAGGCATGGCTGCTGGCTCCAAAGTTTATGTGCTGGATTACGAAGCCGATTTTCAGGACGAAACCTTGCCGCTGCACTTGGACGAAAATGTCACCATCACCAACTCCTCGTACTCCAATGGCTGCAACATAGGCTACACGATCATCACGCAAACCATTGATCAACAGTTGCATGACAATCCAACGCTGATGCACGTCTTCTCAGCGGGCAATGCCAACGGGCAGGATTGCGGCTACGGAGCAGGCAACCAGTGGGGCAACATCACGGGCGGCCATAAGATGGGCAAAAACGCCATCGCTACAGCCAACCTCAACGCTGACATGGGGCTGGAACCAACTTCGAGCCGAGGCCCGGCACACGACGGTCGCCTGAAACCCGATATCTCGGCACACGGCGCGGGGCAGAATTCGCTCGACCCAAACAACGGCTACCAGGTATTTGGCGGCACCTCTGCTGCCGCTCCGGGCATAGCAGGATGCCTCACCCAACTCACACACGCCTACAAAACCATCTACAGCCAGCCGCCGCCCGCGGCACTGCTCAAAGCCTCTATCCTCAACACAGCCAACGACTTAGGCAACCTGGGGCCAGATTTCAAATTCGGCTGGGGACACATCAACACTTGGCGTGCGCTGCGCACTTTTGAACTCAACCGCTGGCGTACCGACAGTGTGGACAATGGCGCGGAAAAAACCCACACCATCTCGATACCCAACCTCACCCGCTACGCTCGCCTGATGGTGGTGTGGCCCGATCTGCCAGCCAACGAGGAGGCCAGCCGCGCACTTATCAACGATCTCGATATCACGGTGACTGGCCCAACTGGCACGGTGTACTTGCCCTGGAAACTCGACCCTACGCCTGATGAAACTTTGCTCGACACACCTGCTGGCAAGGGCCGCGACTCGCTCAACAATGTGGAGCAAGTGGCCATCGATATGCCCGCCGCTGGCACCTACACGGTGCGCGTGAAAGGTACGGAGGTGCCGTTTGGCCCGCAGCGCTACTACTTGGTGTGGGATTTTCAGAATGACGACATCAAAATCACTTACCCCAATGGAGGCGAGGGTTTTGTGCCGGGCGAAAAAGAGCGCATCCACTGGGACGCTTACGGCACGGCCACCTCGTTCACGCTGCGCTACTCTACCGACGGCGGTGCTACGTTCAATCCTGTTTCTACCATCACTGGCGAAAAGCGCACCTATGACTGGACGGTGCCGAACACGGTGAGCGGGCAGGTCAAATTCCTGTTGCTCCGCAACCCGCGCCGCGACACTTCCGACTTCAACTCCAGCATTTCGGCAATTCCGAAAAGCCTGCGCATCGCTAAGGTTTGCCCCGACTCGATGTTCATCGCTTGGGACTTGGTGAATGACACGCTCAGTTACGATGCTTTTTTGCTGGGCGAGAAGTACATGGAAGTGGTCGGCACGGTGAAGGGTACCAACACCTACGGCTTCCCCATCTCCAACCCCTTTGTGGAAAACTGGGTGTCCGTCCGCAGCAGCCATCCCAACGGGCTTACCAGCCGCAGGGCGTTGGCCATTCGGTCGGCACCTGGGCTGAAAGGTTGCCCACAAGCCTTCGATGCGAACGTGAAATCGCTGCTTTCGCCCCAGACTGAAGCAATTGTGGCATGCAGTGCTTTCGAGACTGATGTGACTGTACAGATCAGCAATGACGGCCAGAACACGCTCAGCGGCCTGAAGATGAATTACCAAGTGGGGGCCAGCCCAGTGGTGACGGAGGCGGTGCCAAACCTCGCGCCGGGCGCGTCGCTGGATTTTACATTTCAGAAAAAACTGTCCATCGGCACAGGTCTGCTTGACCTGAGTGTGTGGTCCACCTATGGCGGTGATCAAGTGCCGTTCAACGATACGTTGCAATACAGCATCCCGACCAGCGCAGGCTCCAAGTCGGGCTACTTTGAAGAAAGTTTTGAGGCTTTGGAGCCGCTGCCAGGCGGTTGGTTGGTGGGCAACCCAGATGGCGATGTGTCTTGGGAGAAATTTGAAGCCCCCAATGTGGAAGTGATTGGCTCGGATGGCCAACCGACTGAGGCGATGTTCATGAATCACTTCGATTATGAGGCCAGAGGCCCCGAAGATTACCTCTACATGGTGCCTGTTGACTTGAGCACTACGCCCAGCCCGGGGTTGACTTTCGATCTGGCGCATGTCGGATTTGACGAAAACTACGCCGATAGCCTGCGCGTGGAGGTGTTTGCCAACTGCGACCTGAACTCCGCGCCAGAGACGATTTGGGGCAAAAAAGACCCCCTGCTCTCCACCGCTCCGGTCAGCGAGGTTTTTTTTGTACCCGACAGCGAAACGCAGTGGCGCACCGAGGAGATCAGTCTGGCCAAGTACGCAGGCCAAAAAGTCATCCTCCGCTTCGTGTCGGTCAACGACTTTGGCAACACGCTGTACTTGGACAACATCGGCATCATCAAACTTGAACTTACCCCGCCCAATGCTGCGTTCACGCCTTCCAACGACACAGTATGCCGCGCTGTGGTCATGCAATTTGAGGTGAACACGCCCGCGCAGACCACCAACTACGCTTGGAGTTTTGGTGCCAATGCCTTACCGCTCACCGCTACTGGCCCTGGCCCGCACGATGTGCGCTACGTCATCGCGGGGGTCAAAACCGCCCAGTGCATCGCCAGCAACCCCATCGAGGCGGATACATCTGATCTGAAAATCACGGTCATCAGCAGCCCTGCGGCCAACTTCACTTCCGCGCCGAGTGGCCTGACGGTGACGTTCACAAACACCAGCATGAATGCCGCGACTTACCTGTGGGACTTCGGCGATGGCACCACCAGTACGGAGAAAAACCCTGTACACACCTACGCCACGCCAGGCACGAAGGCAGTGAAACTGAGCGCCACTAATTTCTGCAACACGCTCAGCAAGACATCCAACGTGGTGCTCACGAGCGGCGTACGCGATCTGGAAGGCAAAGTGGGGGTGCAGATACTGCCCAACCCGACGGTCGGCGATTTTGCGGTAGAAATGACGAGCCGCATCAGCGGCGAAGCCCGCTTGAGTCTGCTGGATGCACAGGGCCGCTTGCTGAAAACGGCCCTTGCAGCACTTAAACCCAGCACTACTGTGCGAGTGCCGTTTGCGGACTTGCAACTGCCCGCTGGGGTGTACCAACTGAATGTGCAGACCGATGAAGGTTTGCAGACGTTCAGTGTGGTGGTGCAATAGGGGAGAATGTGGTCAATTAGAGAAATGTGGTCAATGTGGTCAATAGGCCAATGCCACAAAATGAAGCCCGCAGCAAGTCGTCAGACTGCTGCGGGCTTTTGTTTGGATCAATATTGAAGAGAAGGGGTAATTTTTCAAAAAACTGAATTGCCCATGTAGCACTTGAAATTAGACGCAACACGCTGATTTTCAAAAACTTAAAAGCGGGGATAGTCAGACAACCGGCCCCGCTTTGTATGTCCGGGTAAAATCCGCCAAAAATGTAATGGACTTCGCCTAGGCGACAGGCCCACCTTTGTACCATCAAACAAACGCAGTTGCAACGCACCTAACATTTGAAAACAGAAGCCAAGTTGAAAACCTAATCCCATGAGCAAGGCCCCAAAAACCAAATCGAAAACAACCCAGTGAACCAGTGAAAACAACCAGATGCCCAAGTGAGAGCGAACCAGCGACCCAAATTGAAAACCCAAACCCAAACGACCAGTGAGAACGACCAGCGACCCAAATTGAAAACCCAAACGCCAGTGACCAAGTGAAACGCCCCAATGCTCAAGTGAGAACAAACCAGTCGACCCAGTGAAAACCCAAACGCCAGCGACCAGATGAAACGCCCAATGCCCAAGTGAGAATGAACCAACGACCAAACTGAAAACTCCCCAGTACCCTAAGCCAGATGCCCATTTAATCCCAACCTGAAAACACCTACCCCCACCCCGCCTTCGGTTTTTTCCTAAAACCGCAAAACACCATCAGATGCTCCAAAAGCCAGTGAAAACAATCTTCCAAGTCCCCAAAACCACTTGAAAACCCAACCTCAGTCCAAAAACCAATAGGGGAGATAACTATGCAGCCCGGCGACGTAAGGTCGTCGGGCTGATTTTGTTTTGTCTAACAGCATCCCCAAGTCCAACCCGCCCCGATGTTACCCAACCCAGAGAAATCCGGGAAGTCACGAATGGCTTTCAGTAGCAGGATAAAAGCTATGAATGGCAAAATCGCTAGCCCACCCAAAATGATCGCTAGCCAGAGTTTTCGGCGCAATTTCCGGCGATTGGGATGCTTTTTGAGCGTGTTCAAACCTTCAACTCCTCTACCAATACTTACCAATCCAACAATCAGACCCACCGGAGAGAGGATGATGGTAAGGCTACATATCAAAGCGATAGTACCCAAATTCAGTGCCTTAGTGGCCATACGAGTCATGGAGTCAACAGGAGCAGCTGGTGCAAGTTTAGGGTTCGGCTTAGGGTTTGGTTTAGGGGCCGCGATCGGTTTGGGAGGAGGTAGTGCGGGAATCAAAACCATCGGAGGCTTCGCCTTTTTGACCGAAGCTACCCGATCTCGGGGCATCGAATACACCCGACTGGCATCGTCGCAAGTGGTGAAGCGCAGTTCCTGCCAGAGCTCTTCGACATTGGAAACGAGGTAAGTTTTACCCTCCACAGTGGTGAGTGTGTCGCAGCCCGCTGGAGGGAGTACAGAGGCTCGGATGTTGGCGACATTGGCGCAGAGAAGCATCAAAGTGATGAAGGCGAGTAAGTTGTGTTTCATAAATCGTTGTTTTGCAACAAAGGTGAAACCCGTACCCGCCCGCTATTTCGCGGATGAAGCGAAAGACAGATTTTTTAAAATTGTACTTTAAGAAAAATCGGAGGTTTGACTCCAAGTCAAACCTCCAATTTCCCCTAACTGCCTCGACCAAAAGCCAGTGAAAACAATCTTCTGAGTCCTCAAAACCACTTGAAAACCCAGCCTCAGCCCAAAAACCAATAGGGGAGATAACTATGCAGCCCGGCGACGTAAGGTCGTCGGGCTGATTTTTATTTGCTCCTGCTGTTGGGGGAACCCAATGCTGCCTGATTTGCCTATTTTTGCAGTCAAAATCACTCCATCGTGGCAAAAGACCTGTACCACAATGCCGTCAGAGAAGCCCTCATCAAAGATGGCTGGACGATAACCGACGATCCATTGACGCTGCTGAGCCGAGAAGAGGGCGGTCTCCACACCGACTTGGGCGCAGAGAAACTCATCACAGCCGAACGAGAATTGACCAAAATCGCTGTTGAAGTCAAGAGTTTTGTCAACCCTTCGATCATCCACGATTTCCTTCGAGCGACCGGCCAGTATCAGGGGTACAAGATTGTAATGCGGAAGAAGAACATCGAACGAATCATGTACCTTGCTATGCCATTTTACATCTACGAGCGATTGGCCGAGTTGCAATTTTTCAACGACATCATCGAAGAACTCACCATCAAACTTATCCTGTTCAACCCGCAGTCAAAAACGATAGCATCATGGAAAGAGTAGCCTTTTTTCAGTCCAAAATCCGGGAAGTGATGGACGACTACCTCCAGCAACTTCGCCAGCCTTCCAATCAAGGCATTCATTTTGAGTCTGTTGTTGATTTGACTGGGAAGCACTACCAAATCGTCGCGCTCGGCTGGGAAGAAAGCCACCGGGTGTTCAACCTGCTTTTTCACTTAGACATCATCGGCGACAAAATCTGGGTGCAGGAAGATAAGATGGAACAGAGCATTGCTGAGATGCTGGTCGAGCATGGTGTCTCCAAAAAAGACATCGTACTGGCCTACTTTCCCGATTTCCACCGAGTACACACGGAATATGCGGTGGCTTAAAAAACCTGCACACCGCTACCTCCGCACCAGTAAATCCGCCACCCCCTTCGGCCTGCGCAGCCTCTCCCAAAAAAAGCCCTCCAACTTCTTCGCCTCCTTGCCCGCCTTCTTCATCGGGATGAACTTCCCCGTCGGCTCCTGATAAAATTTGATGTTCTCCACCTTGTTGTCGCCAAAAAAGAGCCGCATCTCCGAACACTGCGTCTCGTTGAGGCCGATGTAAGCCCGCTTGTCGTCAAGCGCGTAGTAAATCGCCTGGGCGTTGCCCTCCACCAGCATCTCGCGCAGTTGCTCCTCCCGGAAAAACGCCGTCGTGTTGCGCCCCGCTATTTGATTGTAAAACTGGCCGTCCTCCGAGTTGATCACTAATGCGTTGCGGCGCAACCAAATGCGGTCGAGTGTCTTGTTTTTCAGCAACATCCGCACCGTATCGCCCGAAAACTGCGACGTGTCGCTCCACATCACCGGCAGCCTATCGATTTTGTAGAACCAAAAAATGGAGTCTGCCGAACTGAACGACATCGAATCCGCCACCGCCTGCATATCGCTTTTGAAAATCCGCACGTCGCGGTGGGCCAGCAGCAAGCGCACATCAGTGGCTGAATCGGGCTTGTACGACGTGAGCGTGTCGGCGCTCAGGTACAGCGTGTCGCGGTCAATCAGCGACTTCATCAAGGGGCGGCCCGCAGCACCATCACTCCCCACCGAGCCGAAGGCGTTGAGGTAACTGGACTGCTTGTTGTAGTCCATGCGGTGGGCAAGGATGGTGAAATCGCTGGCCGTGTCCTTCCACACCACGCCGCCCAGTGCGAGGCCGCCGCCCAGTAAATCGTTGAAATTCAGGGAGTCCGCCTCGATGATGTTGGGCGGGTCGCTCACTTGGCCGCGGCCGCTGAGTTGGTAATTTTTGTTGCGGCCATCCAGCGTGATCTCCTGCCCCCGGTACTCGCGCACACTGTCGCGGGCGTAAGCGTAGCCACGCAGCACCGTCACTTCCGTTTCGGTGTTGTAGCGGATCACGTCGGCCTTCGTCCGCTGGTCCTTGCTGAGGTCGTCGATGTAGGCATCGCCTTCCAGCACATACTCCTTCGTAGCACCTGAGTAGCGCATCTTGGTCGCCCGCCCGCGCTGGCCCTCGCGTTCGTACTGCGGGTTTACATCAAACTCAGCGAAGTTGTTCTCGATGTCATAAAAACCGCCTTCCGTGTAGATTTTGCCTTTCGGCTGGCTGATGAGCGTAGGGGCCACGAAGCGCACCAACTGCGTCTCCGTGTTGAAAGCCATCGTATCGGTGCGCATCGTGAACTCAGGGTCGGTCACCACCACATCACCCTTGAAAAAAATCTCGTGTTCGTTGACGTAGTAGTAGCCGTGCCGACTCACTAATTGGCTTTTTCCGTTGGTCATCCTTGCGCGTGTATGGTAAGTGGCGATTTTGTTGGCGAGGTCGTAGCGCATGCGTTCGGTGAACAGTTGCTGCTGGCCGTTCACCAGCACCACGCCGCCGTAGAGGTCGCTGATGCGCGTATCGGCCCGGTAGTGGGCCGAGTCGGCAAACACTTTTACGGTATCGCCTTGCTCCATCACCACCTTGCCTTGCAACACCGCGTCGTCGCCATCCAGTGTGGCTGTGTCGCAGTACACGAGGGTGTTTTCCTGCCGCATCCGCACATTGCCGCTCAGTTTCTGGATGGTGCGCTCGCCTCGCACGAAATACTCCACCACTAGGGCTGTCTCGATTTTGAGTTTTTGGGTGCTGTCGGCAGGGGGCTGGGGGCTGAGGGTTGAGGGCTGAGGGGCTGAGGAGTTTTGACAAAAAAGCAGGGCGGGCAAAAGGGCAAAAACGAGACCCGCGAAGAGTTCGCGGGCTGTTGTGCAAATGCGCGTAACCAGCAGTGCCGGTTGTTGAGTTTGGGGCTTAGGCATGGCAAATTTTTGATCTACTTTTGTGAAAATCAATTT
>JAYSUY010000672.1:0-3967 GCA_043718855.1 Saprospiraceae bacterium
AAGCGACGGGGTGGTGGCAGCGAAGTCTTATCGTCAGAGCCAGAAGCCCGGTGGTTGGTCAGTTTTTTCATGCGGGTCACGTTGATCACCAAGTCGCCGGGGCGGTTGTTCTCGCCGATGACTTGGCCTTCATACACCTCCTCTCCTGCATTGACGAAGAAAACGCCCCGGTCTTGTAGGTTGTCGAGCGAGTAGGCGATGGCTGTGCCACCGTCCATCACGATAAGCGAGCCATCTTGCCGACCAGCAATATCGCCTCTCCAGGGTTCGTAACCCATGAATCGGTGGGTCATAATGGCCTCGCCCTGTGTGGCGGTCATCATATTGGAGCGCAAGCCCATGATACCGCGCGAAGGAATATCAAATTGCAGCAAGAAGCGATCACCCTTGGGCTCCATGCTTTTCATAACGCCTCTGCGGCGTGTCACGAGCTCGATACACTTGCCACTGGTTGATTCTGGCACGTCAATCGTCAGTTCCTCAATGGGTTCGCACTTCTGGTTATCAATCATTTTGGTGATCACACGGGGCTGTCCGATCTGCAGCTCATAGCCTTCGCGGCGCATGGTTTCGATCAGAATCGACAAGTGCAAGACACCGCGTCCAAACACCATAAACGAGTCGGCAGAGCCAGTCTCTTCAAGGCGCATGGCAAGGTTTTTCTCTAATTCTTTCTCCAAACGCTCGCGAACGTGGCGGCTGGTCACATACTTGCCCTCCTGCCCGAAAAACGGCGAATCGTTGATGGTGAACAACATACCCATTGTTGGCTCATCAATCGAGATTGGAGCCAGCGACTCCGGCTTGTCGTTGTCAGCTATGGTATCGCCAATCTCGAAACCTTCCACACCTACCACTGCGCAGATGTCGCCGCCTTCTACCTCTTGTGTTTCTTTTTTCGCCAAGCCATCGAAAACGTACAACCCTTTCACGCGGTGCTTCTGAATCGAGCCGTCTTTTTTCATCAACGAGACCATCTGGCCGTTGATCAGTTTGCCGCGCAGCAAGCGGCCCACCGCGATACGACCAATAAAGTTAGAGTAATCGAGCGAAGTGACCAGCAGTTGCAGGTTGCCCTCAGCCACTTTAGGCTCCGGGATATGCTTGATAATTTGGTCGAGCAATGGGATAATGTCCTCCGTCCTGTTTTTCCAGTCGAGGCTCATCCAGCCCTGCTTGGCCGAGCCGAACACTACCGGAAAGTCCAGTTGGTCTTCGTTGGCTTCGAGCGCGAACATGAGGTCGAACACCTGCTCATGTGCCCAATCTGGATTGCAGTTGTCCTTGTCCACCTTGTTAATCACCACGATCGGCTTCTTGCCCATTTCCAGGGCTTTTTGCAGCACAAAACGGGTCTGGGGCATGGGGCCTTCAAAAGCGTCCACGAGCAGCAGTACACCGTCGGCCATGTTGAGTACACGTTCTACCTCCCCGCCAAAGTCGGCGTGACCGGGTGTGTCGATGATGTTAATTTTGTACCCCTGATACTGAATCGAAACGTTCTTGGCAAGGATGGTAATGCCGCGTTCGCGTTCGAGGTCATTGTTGTCGAGGATAAGGTCGCCGGTCACTTCGTGTTCCTTGAAGACTTTGGCAGCGTGGATCATTTTGTCCACAAGAGTAGTTTTGCCGTGGTCGACGTGAGCGATGATGGCGATGTTGCGTATGTATTTCATATTTCAAAAAAGAGGCGCAAAGGTAGTCTTTTTAAAACCCGAAAAAAAGCGGGGGCGAAGGCATGATTTGTTAACGAAAGATGAAGTTTTCGCAATCATTCGGCGAGAGCAGAAAAATAGGGCCCTAAACAGAATTATATTTTTTAAAAAATCTTTGCAGCGTACCGCGCGCCGCCCCCTTGCTGCATCTAAACTGCCAAGCAGCCCGCTCACCACATCTTTTATTGCCTACCGCACCTCTGGCCTTCGGTTTGTTTTGGCTTCGCCAAACATCACCGCCACAAAGTCGAAAGCGGCAAGCATTTTTGGTGACAAAAAACCGCCAAAAGCAACCCTCGTTTCCCTTTCGGCTCAGCATTTACAAAACGTTATTTGGTAAAATTTACTGAAAATCAAGTTTTTGCAGAAACTCCCCATACTTTTGCAGCGGCAAGTTGCCACATCACTTTTTTTCTTTTTTTACAATGAATACTGGAACAGTTAAGTTCTTCAACGAGTCCAAAGGATTTGGTTTCATCGTTGACAACGCCTCGAAAGAGGAAATCTTCGTGCACGTCTCTGGCCTTATCGACAACATCCGCGAAGGTGATGTCGTCGAGTACAGCACCGAGCGCGGCAAAAAAGGCATGAACGCAGTAGATGTCAAAGTAGCGTAAGCGCTGCCTTCTGGCATTTGATTCATACTATGCAAAACCTCCGGTGGCTTCGGCCATCGGAGGTTTTTTTTATGCCCGCTGCTCCGCTCCGCTCGGTCGCCGTACCTTCCGCAGTAAAATTGCCGACCATGCACCTCTTCCGCTTTTCGTGGCTTTTGCCCCTCTTTTTGTTCCAAAACTTGGCTTTCAGCCAAATCGTCGACGACTTTTCCGACGGAGATTTTACTCAAAACCCTGCTTGGCAGGGCGATGCCGCCAATTTTAAAATCAGCAGCGGCGAACTCCAACTCAACGCCACTACCGCTGGACAATCTGCGCTCAGCGTGGGCGGCAACATCGCCGACAGTACCGTATGGAACCTTCGCTTCCGGCTCACCTTCGCCCCTTCCGCCCAAAACCTGCTGCGCATCTATCTACTCGCCGACCAAGCCAACCTCGCCGCCGCCAACAGCTACTTCCTCGAAATAGGTGAGAACGGCAGTGCCGACGCACTCCGGCTGTACCGTCAAGACGGCACCTCCGCCAAAACCTTGCTCGCCACTGGGCTGTCGGGGCTGGTAGCCACCAACCCCGACATCCAACTCCGCGTAAAACGCAGCAAATCAGGCGACTGGCAAGTACTGGCTGCTGCCGGAAACGGAGCCTTGCAGCCCCAATGCACCGCCTCCGACGCGACCTACTCGGGTGGCACCAACCGCTACTTCGGCTTCCAGTGCATCTACACCGTCACGAATGCCGCCCGATTTTTCTTCGACAACATCAGCATTCTGCCCAATGTACCCGACACGAAGCCGCCCGTGCTGCTCTCTGCCCAAGCCCTCAGCGCGACCGAAGTGACGGTCGTTTTTGACGAAACCCTCGACTCTCTCTCAGCAGTCAATCCAGCCAACTACACCATCGTCGGCATCGGGCAGCCCCTCACTGCAAGCCTGCTTTCTGGAAAAAACGCGGTGTCGCTCACGCTATCCGCGCCGCTGGCCACAGGCACGTACAGCCTGCAAACTATCGGCGTGAAGGATGTTACGGGAAATGTCAGCACAGCACAAACTGTTGGTTTTCAATTTGTAAAAATCGAAGCCGCCGCCGAGTTTGACATCGTGATCAACGAAATCATGGCCGACCCTTCGCCCTCCGTAGGTCTGCCCGAAGTGGAATGGCTCGAACTGTACAATCGCTCGACCAAGACCATCGATCTCGCCTCGCTGCGCCTCGCCGAGGGCAGCAGTTCCGCAGTGGCATTGCCCGCCTACCTGATGCAGCCCGGCACCTACGCCGTGCTTGCAGCCCCGGCCAACGCCGCTGCGCTCCGCCCGGTCTCGGCTGATACGGTGCTGATCGCGCCCATCAGCAGCATCGGGCTCAACAATGATGGCGACTTGTTGGTACTCAGTACCGCTACGGGGCTGACGGTGAGCAAGGTAGACTACCGCCTCGATTGGCACACTGACCCCAGCAAGGACGACGGTGGCTGGTCGCTGGAGCGCATCAACCCCAACATACCTTGCCTCGGCAAAGCCAACTGGAAAAGTTGCCCTGCCCTGCCTGGTGGTACGCCCGGCAAAGCCAACGCTTCACTGAACCTCGCGCCCGATACCCAAGCACCTCAACTGCTGGATGTTTTTCCCGAATCGCCCA
>JAYSUY010000673.1:0-3954 GCA_043718855.1 Saprospiraceae bacterium
TTGCAGGTCGAGCGGGACGATCTTCTGCTTGCGCCGACACTCTTTGAGGTAGACATTTTTGGCGCACTCGAACAAGAAGCGGCCATAATCGCCGATGTGCAGCCCTGCCCGGTGGCGCAGCAAAGTGGCGCTCCAAGCCTCTTGAAAGGCATCTTGCGCCTCGTCATCCGTGCCGCTGTTTTTGATGATGTACGTGGACACGCGGCGGTAGTGCGTCTTGTAAAATTCTTGGGTGAGGATGTCGTCCATGCGGGGAGGTGTTTTGATCTGTATGAAGCGTAGAGCGGCGGGGGGCGGGGGATTTAGCAAGGCACGATTTTTTTTCCAAAAATTTTCCTGCGCTGCTAAAACCCGCCCCCCGCCCAACTCTCCCAGACAGCGACGGCACATACCGGTCATTGCCGCTGCGAAGAAACACACACTCACCAACATCATCATCACACAACCTGACAACATGCAAAAGTCAATCACCCTCAGCCTGTTCATCTGCTTCATCGCCACCTTTGGCAGCGCACAGCCTTTCGTCCGGGCCGGGCTGGGCCTCAACACCGCCCACTACAAGTTCTCTTCGAGTTACCAGGACGCTTTCATCCAAGCCACCGGAGCCACCTACGAAACCCAATCGGGGTCGGGATTTCAGGCCGGGCTGGGCGGCGGTTTGGAACTGGGGCCGCACGCATCGCTCATCGTAGAGGCCAATTTCGTGCAGCGAAAGATGGGCTGGACGACGCAGGAGAATTACAGCGTCACGGTCACTGATCCCAGCGGCAACACCAGCACGGTACTCGGCTTTCCGGTGTGGAACGAGCGCGTGACGGACATTCAAGTACCGGTCTATTTTCGGTACACGCTCCTCGAAGGGCGGTTCTCGCCCACGCTGGCGGTCGGCCTGTCATTCAACGCGAGTTTCAAGGGAAAGGGCGACTACGTCATCGAGACCCAAAACAAGACCTACCCGGAGGGCGACTACGCCCTGAAATTTGGCGCTGGTCGCACCGACGATTACAAGTCCTTCGATGTGGCGGTCAACCTCCGCCCCGGTCTGCTCTTTAAGATCGACGACGACGGAATCATGAAATTGACGCTCGACGCGAATTTCAGCACTGGCCTTACCGATCTGGTAAGCCAAAGCCGTAAGGATTTTCTGGCCGCCGATGGCATTGACATTCTCGGCACTCAAAAGAACCGGAGTTCGCTTTTCAACCTCGGTTTCGAGTTCTGCTTTTCCTGCGAGTAAGGCTGGTTGATGAGGTTGATAATCAACCCTTATCAACCTCATCAACCCTCATCAACCCTCATCAACTTTTTCAAAAATGCTGCTCTGCCTCAACTGCAACTCGCTCCAGCCCGACGGCACCGTGCAATGCGCTCACTGCCGCATGAAGGGCAACTTCCGCCAAGAATCCGACCGGCCCACCGCGCAGCCTTCGCCGACCGCCGAGCCGCCCCGAAGCGCGGCCTGCCGCAACTGCGGCACCGACCTCGGCGGCGACCCGGAGCAATGCCCGCAGTGCCGCTTTCCCCTGCGCTCCGCTCAGGCCATGAGCGCAGGGAGTTTGAAAATCGGCAAAATGCCGCTCATCGCCCCGCCCCGCGCCGTCAACGGGTAAAAGATTCCTCATTCATCATTCATCATTACCCACCATGTCACAACGAAGGAACATCAGCGTGTTCAACATGAGTTTTCTCGACTTGATCACCAACTACTTGGGCGCCACCACCATCCTCCTTCTGGTGGCTATGAAGCACTACGAGGAAACGCCTTGCCCCAATATTTCCCGAAAAATAGAGGCACACTACGACCCCCAAACACAGCGGATATGGAGCGACAGCCTGCCGGACAACGTGCAGCGGGTGAAAATGAGCGATACCATTTTGGTCATCGTGCGCGACGAGCGGCCCCTGCCCTGCGGGCCGCAGCAGAGCGGCGGCAACGACACGGGCGGCAGCGGTAGGAGACAAGAGCGCCCTGACGTGTGTGCCATTTACCCTAAAATAGAAAACCCGCAGTGCAGCCCACAAGGCGACACCTACACCGCACAGTTGGTGATGGAAAAATCGGGTGCCTGCAACGGCGATTCGTGGAAAACCTCTGAGGGTCTCAGCGGTCGCTACGGCCAGCCCGTCACCATCGGCCCATTTCCGCTGCGCGATGGCGACCACGAAATCGTCGTGACCGATAGCCGAAACAGCGCGGCCAATGCACGGGTGACAGTCTATGCGCCCAACTGTAGCGGTCAGCCGGTGGCCGCCCGCATCATCGTTGCGGAGCAAAACAAAAGGTGCGACAACGCGGGTACGTCCAACGACCCTTCGGACGACAAGTTCACTGTGGAATTGAAGGCCGAAGCCATCGGATTCAACGGAAGTGCTTGGTCGTCAGGCGGAAAAACAGGCCGCTACGGTGCGGCTGTGCTGTTCGGTCCCTACCTCATCAGCCAGGGCAAGCAGAAAATTAGGGTAGCAGACAGCCAGAATCCTTCAGTGTTCAAGGATTATGAGGTGGAGCCGACGGCCGTGTGCTCAATAATACCACCACCTCCGCCGCCACCGCCCACTTTGCCGGGCGACATCAATTTCTACATTAGTTGGGGCGACAAAAACGAGAAGGTGGACTTGTATGTGCAGCACGACAACCGCTGGGTGTACGATGAGCACCGCAACGACCCCAGCATCGGTCGCTGGGACAACATGAAAGCAGGCCCTTTCGACCGAACCGACTGCGAAACCATCCGGCAGGATAAGCCATTGTCCGGCACTTACAAAGTATTTGCCCACTACAAGGGCCACCGCGACGGCTCTAACAAAGCCAGCCTGAAGGTGTCGCTCTGGACAGTCAGTAAGCCCAAGCCGACTGGCAACAGAAAACTCGAATTTGCAGTGCCGCTCACTCGCCAAAGCCCCAAACGAGGCGGCGGCAAACTGCTCGCCACTGTGGAAGTAGCCGCCGATGGCACCATCAAAATCCGCTAACTCACTTATTCACACACAACGACATGAACCACATTTTTCAAAACTCTCGCGCCCTCAACGTGGCCATCAGCATACTTGCCGCCATCGTTTTCTGGCAAATCATGAATTACGCTTACAGCGAGTTGCTCTGGTCGGTGTTCCGCGTATTTGGCGGTGATGGGGTGGGATTCCTCAAATTTTTGGCCTATGCGGCCTTCCTTTTCGGCTGGCTCGAACTCCGCGAAAGGCAGCGGGCCGTGCGCCGGGAAGAAGCCGGCTTTAAGTTCAACTTGCTGCCCACCCAAGACCAAATGGTGCTGAGCGCCCAGGATGTGCAAAACATCAAACTCGAAGTGCTGTCGCTGGAGAAAAAAGGCCAGCATTACTTCGTGCCGACGATGATCAAAAAAACCGCCACCCAGTACCGCAACGACAACGACATCAGCGATACCATGCAGGCTCTCGAAGCACAACTGACCACGAGCAAAGAGCAGCAGGAAGGCGAATTGGAATTGGTGCGCTACATCATCCAGTCCATCCCGATGCTGGGCTTCATCGGCACCATCATCGAACTGACCAGCGCGCTGAAAAGCATCGCCAAAGCAGGCGGGCTGGAGTTAGTGCGCGATGCCATGTCGAGCGCGTTTGATGCAACATTGGTGGCACTGGCGCTCACCATCCTGCTCACTTATTTTTACCATGCGCACATCGGCCAGATGGACGGCTTTTTTGCCCGCACGAAGGGCTACATCATGGACAATCTGATTGGACGGATTTACACGCGATAACAGCCTTCTACTCGCTTTTCAACGACTGCACCGGGTTGGCAGTAGCCGCCCGCAGCGTCTGCCCAGCCACCGTCAGGAAAGCCACCGCCGCTGCCGATATACCGGCCACGACAAAAATCCACCATTGAATATCAATTCGATAGGGCTTTGTTGCAACGGGGGGATCGAACTAAGAAAAAGGCTTGTTTGCGTTAACTTTGAGTTTTCCAAGACG
>JAYSUY010000674.1:0-11430 GCA_043718855.1 Saprospiraceae bacterium
TGATGCACCGCCAGCCAGTAGCCGATGGGCAACCCGATGACCCAAAAGGCCACGAAGGAAATGACGGAGGGCTTGAGCACATCGTTGAGGGAGCGCAGCAGCGAGATGCTGGAAGCCTGAGCAGCATCGGCCATCTGGAAAAGTCCGGCAAAAAATACCAGCGTCGTGGCAATGCCGATCACCGCCGGGTCTTGGATGTACAGCGATACGATGCTCCCCGGGAACAGCAGGAATGCTCCCGTCGGCACCAACATGATGAGCAACGCCAACCCAATGGCCGTCACACCTGCCATCCACACCCGCACCCGACTTTTGTAAGCCAAGGCTTGGCCGACCCGGATCATGCCCGCTGTGGAAACGCCCATGATGGTGACGTAGGTGACCGATATCAGGTTGATGGCAATCTGGTGGGCCGCCTGTTCGGTCTTGCTGATTTGGCCGATAATGACCGTACCGGCCCCAAAAGCGGCAAATTCTATCAAAATTTGCAACGCCGAGGGGATGCCGTAGCGGATAAACGACTTGGTTTGCGTCCACACCGCTTCAAAACTCGTGCGGCTTTCGCGGAAATACCGCAGGTCTTTTTTAAGCCAAATGATCCCGATCAACAGCAAAACCAGCACGGCGTGGGTGATTCCGGTGTTTATGGCAATGGCGTTGATGCCCAATTGGGGCATACCGAATTTCCCAAAAATGAACACCCAGTTGAGGAAAACATCCAATGCCAGCCCGAAAAAAGAGAGTACCATCGTCAAGCGAACGTATTCAAAAGCATCGGCATAGTTGACCAGCACGGCGAACAGGATGAGGGCGGGCATGCTGTACACGACGATTTTCAGGTACTCCACCGCCAGCACGGTCACCTCCGGGTCTTGCCGCAATAGGTCGAAATTTTGGATACCCAACCACAACAGCGGGCAAGCGATCAGCACAAAAAACACGCTCAGCAGCAGTCCGGCAAACAGCAGGGTGCGCACCCGTACTCCGTCGCGCAGTTCGTGGGCTTCGGCCACAGGGGTCGGTATCATGCGCACGCTGCCCCAGATCAGGAGCATAGCCATCACGAACACCACGCTGGCCATCCCGTAGGCGGCCAGCGAAGTCTCGCCGAGGTGCCCGGTCATCACGGTGCCTGCCACGCCCATGAGCATACTGCTCAGTTCGCCCAGCATGAGCGGAAGTGCGAGTCGGAAGGTGCTGCTGAGTTCGGTACGAAAAATACCGCCACGCCAAAATCGAAGCAGCGGGTGGGGCTTGGGGGCAGGGGGCGAATATCTCATGCCGCAAAGGACGGTATTTGGGTAGTGTCACCTACCACCATACTACTGGACATTTTTGTTTCACACAACGCCACGACGGCACAACGAATTAACTGTGAATGATTTAGTCTTGTCAGCGTCGTGGCGTTGTGGCGTTGTGTGAAAAATATCCAGCAGTATGACCTACCACTCCGCCAGTGCTTTCGCGATGTCTGCCGCGTAAATCCGGTCCATCGGATGGTCGTAGGGGTCTGTGCGGTGGCGACCAGATTGATACAGTTCCTGTGCCCGCAGCAGGTGCTGCCGCACCAGATCAGTATGCCCCAACAGTCGATGCACTTGAGCGAGGTAGTAGTCGTTTTCGGCCAAATTGGGACATATCGCCACCTGCTTTTCCAAGGCTTGCAAGGCAGCGGGCCATTGTTGAAGTTCGAGATGAAGCACGCCCAAGTGCAGATAATCGTACAGCCCCGGCGAGTAAGTAGAATCTGCCAACTGGGCTTCGATGATCTGCACCGCTTTTTCTTTTTGCCCCAAACCTTTGTAAAACAGTCCCTTAGCGATGTTTAGGTGGTAGTCGCCGTTCACGGAGTAGCCGAGGTTGCCCGTTTTTATGGAAGCCAGTTTTTCCAAATCTTGGAGCGCACCCGCGTAGTCGCGCAGGAACTGGTAGCGGCACCAGCCTCGGTATCCGAGGTGTTCCTTCGGGTTGAGTGCTACCGCCTTATCGATCCAGATGCGCCAAGTGGCGAAGTCGCCGCGCTTCAGGTAGGGCACCGCTTTTTCCATGTAGGCCACATCAAATGTGGGGCAAACGGCGATCACGCTATCGAACACCATCTGCGATTCGCGGCTGCCCTGCGCGTAGTCGAGCCGTTCCGAGTAGTACTGGCAAGCCCGATAGCAGGCCGAGTCGCCGCTCCATTTGTACAGGTTACAGTTGGGCTGGCTGTGGGCGATGATGGGCAACAACCCTGCGATGATGATGACTAAAGCATTGATTCTCATGGCATGATCAGGCTGATGTCGCCGTTGGTGATGGTGAAAGTAAGGTACTGGTAGCAGTCTAATTGGAAGCCGTTTCGCTGACCGGGCAGCCAGCCGTCGAGTTGCTTCGTGAGGTCGAGCAGACGGTTCGGGAGGGCCGAAGGGAATTTTTTGGGCAGGTAATCAAGTCCGATTTCCTGCACCCGGAAGCGCCCAGTTTGACCTCGGCAGTTCACCACAAATCGGATGGTGATGTAGCCGCTTTCGCTGGCGTGTGCCTTGTTTTTGATAAATTTTTCCCGAAAATACGCCTCTATCGCGGGTTTTTCGCCCTTAAAACTGCTGTTGGTGGAGTAGTACTGCGGGATGTAATTTTCCCGGCAAACGGTAAAAGCGGGGTCGTCGAGCGCAGGGTCGGGCGCGATGTCACCGACATGGGCGGGGTAGGCGGATGGCTTCGCCACGCCTTGTCCGGCGTGACAAGCAGTCATCCAAAGAGAAATGGAAAGCAAGAAAATGGAAAGTCGCATGGGTCGGATGATTTGACCGCAAGAGACGCAGCACCGTTGAAGAATGCGAGCATAGAGTACGCGATTTACATCGGGTTAACAGGGCCGATGCCCGCCCAAGCCCGGCAGCAGCAAATCCTTCTCCGACACCAGCACCTGGGACAGGTCGAATTCCCAGTCGATACCCAGTGCAGGGTCATCGTAGCGGATACCGCCCTCATGGGCTTTGGAGTAGTAGTTGTCGCACTTGTACTGGAATTCCGCCGTGTCGCTCAGCACCAAGTAGCCGTGCGCGAAGCCGCGCGGCACCAGCAGTTGCCGCTTGTTCTCTGCGCTCAGCCGGATGCTGTACCACTGGCCGTAGGTGGCCGAGCCGGGGCGCAAGTCCACCACCACATCCAGTACCTCGCCCTCGGTGACGCGCACGAGTTTGCTCTGTGCCATTTCGCCCACTTGGTAGTGCAGCCCGCGCAGCACACCGCGCGTGGAGCGGGCCTGGTTGTCTTGCACAAAATCGAGGTGAACGCCGGCTTCCTCCCAAGTTCGGCGGTTGTAACTTTCGTAGAAATAGCCCCGGTCATCGGGGAAAACGCGGGGTTCAAAAACCAGCAGGTCGGCGATAGGTGTGGTAGAGACAGGCATTTTTGTTAGAATTACGGCATACGGAATTGCTCACTCCTCACCACTCACTGCTCACTTTTTTAGCAATCGCCGCCACCATCAGGTCGGCAAACCGGTCGGGAGTGCAGGCAAAGGTAGGAATGTCCATTGCAGAAAAAGCAGCGGCATTGTCGTGGTCGTAAGCCGGAGCACCCTGATCGTCGAGTGCGAGCAGAGCGACCACCGTAACCCCCGACCGCCGGATGGCATGGGCTTTTTTGAGCATCTCGGCCCGGTTGCCGCCCTCGAACAGGTCGCTGACCAGCACCAGCACGGTGTCCTGCGGCGAGCGCACCAGCGTTTGGGCGTAGCCCAGTGCCTTGTTGATGTCGGTGCCACCGCCAAGTTGCGCCCCGAAGAGCAGTTCCACCGGGTCGTGCTGGCGGTCGCTCAGGTCGGCCACCGCCGTATCGAACAGTACCACATTGGTCGTCAGGCTGCGGATGGAGGCGAGTACCGCGCCCAGCACTGCAGCGTACACCACCGAGCCGGCCATTGATCCGCTCTGATCCACCAGCAGGATGACGTGCCGCAGCGCGTGGCCCTTGCGCCCGAAACCGACCAGTGTTTCGGGGATGATCGTCTGATATTCAGGCTGATAGTGTCGGAGATTGCGCTGTATAGTACGGTGCCAGTCTATCTCGTGGGGGCGTGGCCGCCGGTTGCGTGTGCTGCTTCGGAGGGCGCGTTGTACGGCTTCAAGGAGCGGGGCGCGGAGTTTTTTCTCCAAATCCGCCACGATGCGGCGCACCACCTGGCGGGCCGTGTCGCGGGTCTTGGCGGGCATCACGGCATTCAGCGAAAGCAGTGCGCCAACGAGTTGCACATCTGGCTCCACGCTGGCGAGTAGTTCGGGTTCGAGCAGCATTTGCCGGAGGCCGAGGCGTTCGAGCGCGTCGCGCTGCATCACCTGCACGACCGGGGCGGGGAAATACTTGCGGATGTCGCCCAGCCATCGGTTGATGTTGGGCGACGAACTGCCGAGACCGCCCTGCCGCTGCCCGTCGTAGAGCGCGTCGAGTACATTGTCCATGCCAGTGGCCGGGTCGGAGAGCGGGATGTCGGCTTCAGGGTCGGCTTTTTTGCCGAGTATGAGTCGCCAGCGTTCGAGGTGTTCCATGTGTGCGAAAATGGTAGCACGGCGTTTACGCCGTATTACCAGCACCAAAAGTAGAGCGGGCCAAAATTTTTCTACTATAGGACTTTCGCAAAACCCTGAAAGGGTTGAACGTGAATAGCCCCGGATGCAATCCTGGGTTTTATGAATGAATGCGGAAGCAACCCCGGAGGGGTTGAACTTAGATTTATTTGCGCTTAAAGCCTTCACGTTCAACCCTTTCAGGGTTGTATTAAACCCGTAATCACTTCTCCCGGATTGCATCCGGGGCTATTCACGTTCAACCTCCCGACCAGAGGTACGGGACGGGCTCTCCGGGGTTGTGCGAAAGTCCTGTACTAAAAAAGTGCCGCCACCGAAAACCGGCTGCACGGTTTGCTCGTACATCCCTGTCGCCTTCGTAGTCCGTCCGAATCATTTCAACAAACAAACACTGTTCGATGGAAATCCCTGGCTGATCAGATCAAACACGACCACCCGTAACAGGCGATATAGTACGAGCAGCGTCTCCAATCGAGGGGGCGCTGTTTTTCTTTTGGAGGAGGCGGGGATGTGGTGATGTGTGGGCTTGCGGCATCTTGTGGCACTCGACCACAGCCGGGACATGAGCAGGCCCAACTATCTTTGCGGCTAAAATTTTTCGCACGACATGAAACTCGCCGCCGCTACCTCCGCCGCTCTGGACACGCTCGCCACCACCGCCCTGTTCCTCTTTTTTTTTGGGAATTGTAAAAACGCCACCAACGCTCCCGCCCTCAACGGCCACGCCCGGATGATCGAGATACTCGACAGCATCTACGCCACTGCCAACCCGATGGAGTGCTACAACCTCAATGGGCGCAAAGCCGCGCTCATCAAGCAGCAGATGGATCGCTTGACTGGATACGAGCGGCTCACCATGCAGGTGCGCTACGCCGAGCAACTGCTCAACGCGGGCAAAAACGAGGCGGCCACGCTTGAGTTGCTGACGGTCACCAAAGCGCTGGGCGACAAGTTGGAAGATCAGTCCAAGGTAGTGTACGAACTGCTGGCGCTCTCCTACATGCGCCTTGGCGAGCAGCAAAACTGCATCAACTCGCACACGGCGGAGTCCTGCATATTGCCCATTCAGGACGGCGGCATCTACAAAATGCCTTCCGGCCCTGTTAATGCGATGAAAATCTACGAGCGCATACTGGCCGCTTACCCCGACGATGTGCAGAGCCGCTGGCTGCTCAACCTCGCGGCCATGACCCTCGGCAAGTGGCCCGCCGCAGTGCCTGCCGCTTACCGCTTGCCCGCCTCGATCTTCCAAACCCGCAGCAACATCCGCTTCCGCGACATGGCTATCCCGCTCGGCCTTGACGCTCGTGGCATTTCTGGTGGCGTGAGCATCGAGGATTTTGATGGCGACTTGCACTTGGATGTGTTCGTCACCTCCTACGGGCTGCACGATCAGGCACGTTTTTTCCACAACAACGGCGACGGCACTTTCACGGAGCGCACCCGCGAGGCCAACCTGATGGGCATCGTGAGCGGCCTCAACACGCTCCACGCCGACTACGACAACGACGGCGACCGCGACATCCTCATTCTGCGCGGGGCTTGGCTGGCTGGCGGCACACACCCCAACTCACTGCTGCAAAAC
Organism: Saprospiraceae bacterium; assembly: GCA_043718855.1. Taxonomy (GTDB): domain Bacteria; phylum Bacteroidota; class Bacteroidia; order Chitinophagales; family Saprospiraceae; genus M3007. Next base: position 6,160 of record JAYSUY010000674.1, read on the forward strand.
GACGGCAAGGGCGTGTTCACCGATGTGACCATCGCCGCTGGGCTGCTCTCGTTTCACCCAACGCAGGCGGCCGATTGGGCGGATTACGACGGCGACGGTTGGCTTGATCTCTACATCGCCAACGAGACCTTGGATTTGTCGAAGCCGCACCGCAACGAGCTGTACCACAACAACCAGAACGGCACGTTCACGAACGTGGCGGCCAAACTGGGCGTGGACTACGCGGATTTTTACAAAGCAGCGGTATGGGGCGACATCAACAACGATCAGCGCCCCGACCTGTATATCAGCAACTTAGAGGGAGACAACCACTTGCTGCTCAATTTGGGCGGCACGTCGGCGGATACTTGGAAATTCGAGGACATCGCACCCAAAGTCGGCCTCACCAACCCACAGAGTAGTTTCCCGGCCTTCTTTTTCGATTACAACAACGACGGCTGGGACGACATTTTCGTGACGGATTTTACCATAAACCCGCAAGACCCTACGGCTACGCCGCTCATCTTGGACCTGATGGGCAAGCAGCCCGTAGGCGACTGGGCGCGGCTCTACCGCAACAACGGGGGCCTCACCCCCAGCCCCTCTCCAAATGGAGAGGGGAGTGTTGGGGAGGTTTCTTTCACCGACGTACACCGCGAGATGGGCCTGCACATGGTCACCTACGCGATGGGCAACAACTTCGGCGACTTCGATAACGACGGCTGGCTCGACATTTACTTGGGTACGGGCAAGCCGGACTTGCGCACGCTGATGCCCAACCGGGCTTTCCACAACCTCGGTGGCGAGCGTTTCGAGGACATCTCGATGAACGGTTTTGGCCACATCCAGAAGGGGCACGGCGTGGCGTTCGCAGATATGGACAACGATGGCGATCAGGACATCTACGCGGTGATGGGCGGTGCTTACGAGGGCGACCTCTCCAACAATTTGCTGTTTGAAAACCCGGGCAACGCGAACGCTTGGGTCACGCTTTTTCTGGAGGGAAAAACCTGCAACCGCGACGCGATGGGGGCGAAAATCAAGGTAAACGTGGTGGAAAAAGGCGGCAAGAAGCGCATGATCTGTGCCACTGTAGGCACGGGCGGAAGTTTCGGGTCCAGCAGCCTGCGCCAGGAGATCGGCTTGGGTCAGGCCGAAAAAATAGAGTCGGTGGAGGTGATGTGGCCCAAGCCGGGGGTGCCGAACTCGGTGTATACCAATGTGCCACTCAACGCTGCGTCAAAACTGACGGAGGGGAATGCGGTGGTGGAGGCGGTGGGGTTGACGAAGGTGAAATGGAAGGGTTGAGGATTGGGGGGAACTCAACCATAAACCCTCCGCAAATCTCTCACTCGTCGGACGAATCAAATTCGTCCGACGAGTGAGAGATCACCGCTGCAAACTCGGACACCTGATGTACCCAAAATAGTACTGGATACCGATGCCCAGCAGGGCGTAGGTGTCGTTGTTTTTCCCGTTGCCGCGTTGGCGACCAGGTTGCCCGATTTTAGGCTCGCCGGAGCGGTCGGCGAGGGCGGCAGCGATCTCGCCGCGCTGGGCGCGGATGTCGCGCGGGTCGGCATAATTGCCACTCACATCATCGATGTAGTCAGAGAAAAGTTTGCGACCGCTGAGTTCCACATTGAGGCTCCAGCGGTACGAAAGGTCGAATTTAAAGCCCATACCGAAGGCAATGGCCCCCTGGGTCGGGTTGTATTCTTCCCCCCGGAACTGCCCTTCGGTACCTTGATCGCGGAGGTCGTACCAAGTGCCATCGAGTTCCGCTTGCGGGTTGTAGTAGAAAATGGAAGGCCCTACGAAGAGGTAGGGTGTGTAGTAAAACTCGCGGTGGCCGTGTACGTAGGGCAGGAAGTTGAACTCAAACTGCAAGGTGCCATCGGCGATGAGGCTCCTAAAACTCAGGTTGCGGCGCAGTTCATAGGCATTTTTGGAATCTGCGTCAGATGCGCTGATTTCGCCCACATTGAGGCCGAAGCGCAGGGCGAGGCGATCGTTGAAATTGTAGCGGGTGCCGATGCCGCCCGCGAGGTGAATGCGGTTGAGCCGCCAGTTGGTGTTCAGGTCGCCGAAGTAATTGGAGCCACCGGCCCAACCGCCGACCTCCCAGCCGCGCATCTGCGCATGAATGTTTTGGTTTGCAGCCAGCAGCCCCAACAAGAGCGCCCAAAGTCTGATGTATCGCATAGAAAATCGGTAATGAATGGCCGCAAAGGTAGGCAGACGCGGCGGTTTTTTCCTTTTAACCAAACAGGTGTGGCACACTTGCAAGTATGCCACACCTGAATTTTCGGGAAAACGCGCTGCTCCCGACACATGGTACAGGGCTGGCGGCTTTTATTTACCGGCTTCGTTGAGGCTCCAGTTGTAGTCGATGTGCGAGATATCGGTCTTGTCGGTCAGTTTCACCGTCGAGTATTTGTTCAGAAAATCGCGTAGCGAGCCGTCGCGGTCGAAGTCGCCTTTGAACCACTTGAAAATTTCTGAAATCTCGGCTTTCTCGGCACTGATTCGGTTGCGGAGCGGGTCGTTGACGAAGCCGCGCATCCCGGTATCCAATTGTTTTTCGAGGTTGGCGGCGGTGTAGGCCTCGTTGAGCAGTTTGGGGCAGGAGTAGGATGCGCAGTTGACGGCGGCGTGTACACGGGCATCTTTGAACACAGGCCGCAGGATGTTGTGCTCGATGTTGTTCAGGTCGTAGGTGTAGCCCTGGATTTTGATGAACTTGATGTCCCACACCGAGTTGACGAACGCTACACCTTTTTTGATGTCCTTGATGCTCGCCAGCGGGTAGTTGCGCACGATGAGTTGGATGGTATAGGCGTTGTAGGCGTTGATCCAGTAGGCCATCTGCTCGTTTCGTGTCCAGTTTTTGTCGTTGGGGTGTGCCGTTTCCAGCACACGCAGGTAGCGGTTGAGGTCGGCGCTGTCGCGCACAAAACTTTTGTAATCCACGAAGCCATCGGCGCGGACATACTTTTTCAGCAGCGCGTCCCACCCTTCGTGGGTGACGGGCCGCGAGTCGGTTTCGCGCTTGATGGAGCGGCAGTTGGAACAAACAAAGCCGATGACCAGTACAAGGATCAGGGCGGGAGCGATGAGCAGTAGGCGTTTCATGTTGTTGAGTGTGTTGCGTTGAGTGACTGGTTTGAGTGGATATTTACGAAGTAGAGAGGTGGGCAGTTTTTCGGGGAAAATTACTGCCTCGCTCGCCGCTCCAAATTTCAGACTTTTGCGGCCAAATATCATGACAAATTTTACCCTCATACACGCCGACGAACACCTGTTGGTGGTGAGCAAGCCCGCAGGGCTGCTCACTATACCCGACCGCGCTGGCAACCAGCAGAGCCTGCTCGTCGCTTTGCAGCGGGAGTATGGCCATGTACTCACCGTGCATCGCCTCGACCGCGAAACGAGCGGCATCCTGTGCTTTGCCCGCACCGAAGCGGCCCATCGTCACCTCTCCATGCAGTTCGAGCACCACCAGACCGACAAATTTTACCTCGCCCTGCTCGAAGGCTCGCTGCACCACGACGAGGGCGAAATCGACAAGCCCATTGGTGAGCATTACAGCATTCCGGGCAAAATGGCGATATCCAGTTCCGGCAAGCCATCGCTCACATTTTACCGGGCCATGGAGCGGTTCCGACGGTTCACACTGGCCGAAGTGCAGTTGAAGACCGGGCGTACCCACCAGATCCGCGTCCACTTCCAGAGCATCGGCTACCCGCTTGCGGTAGATGCGATGTACGGGCGGCGTTCGGCATTTTTGCTCTCTGAAATCAAGGGCAAGGGCTACAAATCAGGCAAATTTAGCGGTGAAGAACGCCCGCTCATGGATCGCACCAGCCTCCACGCCTACCGCCTCCGGCTGGATCACCCGGCCACCGGCGAGCGGCTGGAGTTTGTAGCCGAGATGCCCAAGGATTTTCAGGCTGTGCTGGCGCAACTGCGAAAAATGGAGAAGTGAGAACGGTATGCCCTATTTTTGAAGCAAAATATCGTGCCTGCATACATGAACGAGTCCACTTCCTATCACAGGTCGCGTCCACTTCTTGGCAGCCAATCGTTACCTTTGCCACCTAACATTGCCTACCATGTCAGCCACCATTGTCATTGACCATGAACATACTCAGCCCTACCGCCGCCCAGCCTGAGCAAGGCAACAGATATTTGCCCCTCAGCCTTCTCCTCGTCTTTGCATTGCTTTTAAGCGGATATTTCACCTACCAATGGTCCCGTCAAGCGCAACAACATTTGAGGCAAAACATCGAAAACAGTGCAGGCAGAAACGGTCAACATGCCAACCAAGCAGTCCGCCAGAAAGCGGAGGAGATGTATCAGAAAGCCAAAGAAGCGTTTGACAAATTAAACCAAAAACCCAAAAAGACAAAAGCCGACAACAAACTGCTCGAAAAATTGAAGAAGCAGGTCGAGCATTGGCGGAAAAAAAAGGATTGGAAGGGCGAAAACCACTCCCAAACGCACAAAGGCAACTGACCATGAACAACACCTACTCATTCATCGCCACCTATCGCGGTGGAACCTACCTCCAGCAAGTCGAAGCCGCCGACCTTTCTGAGGCTCTGTTCGTGTGGGCTGAAAAAACTGCCGCCGACCCAGACATTGAACATCTGGATGGCAACATCTTCCGCCAAACTTTCGAGACGGAAATCGGCGAATATCCCCCAGCACCGATTGACGGCTGCCCCAACATTTGGCACTTGTTCTACTTTTCTGGTAGAAACCGGATGGATGTGCATATCGTGAAAACCTCCAAGATGCCGGAGTTCGTGTCCGCAGAGCAGTTTATGGCTTTGCAAGAAAACCTCTGAGCCGCCCCCCGCGAATCCTCCCCCCCACGCCTAATATTTTCCCACCCTCACCCTTGCACCAGCAACCACGTTTGCCGCTACTTTTATCCCTATAAATCGCAACTGCACAGAGGATGAAACAATCAACTTTTCTTGACAATCAACCTTTTATCTACATTTTTGCAGGGCTATTCAGCTACTTGATCTTTCTGGGTACAATGTCTCTCAACTTGTCAACCGAGGCCGTAATGCTAGGCCTGCGTAATGCGGGTTCTGGAACTCCAACCCTGTACTCAGACCAACAACCTGTCGTAGCCATCGCCCCTTTTGGCCCCAACTCTAAGAACAATGGTTCGTGAAGAATTTAAGCGGCCATAGCGATGTAACTTGTTGAGAATAAGAGTTCTTTGATTTTGGGGTTGTTTTTTGTTGCGGTAGCGTCAATACCCAAGGCTATCAA
>JAYSUY010000675.1:0-3949 GCA_043718855.1 Saprospiraceae bacterium
GTTTCGCTTACTCAGGGGCGAAACTGGTGTTTCGCTGTACAGGTGTACTTTCGCCCCTCAAACATTTTTACGATGAACCTTTCTCTTTCAGGAAAAAACGCTCTCGTGGGCGGTGCCAGCGCGGGCATCGGCAGAGCAGTGGCTGTTGAACTGGCCCTCTTGGGTGCTAACGTCACCTTGTTGGCTCGCACCGAAAGCGCATTACGCGAAGCGGTAGCCGCTCTCGACCGTTCACAGGGCCAGCAGCACGGCTACTTGGTCGTGGATTTTGCCGACAGCGCAGCGTTGCTCCAGCAGGTAAACACCCTGCTGGCGACCCAGATTGTCCACATTTTGGTGAACAACACGGGTGGCCCGCCGGGCGGCCCCATCACCGCCGCCAGTACCGAAGCGTTTTTGTCGGCCTATCACAATCACCTGATTTGCAACCAACTGTTGGCACAAGCCGTGCTGCCGGGCATGACTGGGGTAGGCTACGGGCGCATCGTGAACATCATCAGCACCTCGGTGAAAGAACCCATCGAAGGACTTGGCGTATCCAACTCCACACGTGCGGCGGTGGCGGCTTGGGCCAAAACCTGGGCGGGCGAGGTGGCTCGGCATGGCATCACGGTGAACAACGTGCTGCCGGGCTTCACCAGCACCGGGCGGCTTTCCGAGATCATCGAAAAACGCGCCGCCGCCAGCGGGCAAAGCATTGAGGCTACAGAAAATTTTTTTCGCTCGGTGGTACCTGCTGGCCGCTTCGCAGCACCGGAGGAGGTGGCGGGCGTGGTGGCATTTCTCGCCAGCCCAGCAGCGGGCTACATCAATGGAATCAATCTGCCCGTGGACGGAGGGAGGACTAAAAGTTTGTGATGTATGCCGGAACTCCGTTCCGGTGGGGAGTCAAATTCTCCCGGAACGGAGTTCCGGCATACTATACCAACGCCCTGCGCAGCCGTACCAGCCGTTCCAACAATCCTTCCAACTGGTTGAGCGGCAGCATGTTCGCCCCATCCGACTTGGCCTCGGAGGGCTTGGGGTGCGTTTCGATGAACAGCCCATCAGCCCCCACAGCGATACCCGCTTTGGCGATGGTCTCGATGAGTGCAGGCCGTCCGCCCGTCACCCCGCTGCTCTGGTTGGGCTGTTGCAGCGAGTGGGTGCAGTCGAGCACCACCGGGGCAAACTGCTGCATCACCGGGAGACCTCGAAAATCCACCACCAAATCCTGATAACCGAAGGTGGTGCCGCGCTCAGTGAGTAGCACGTTAGGATTGCCCTCCTCCTGCACTTTTTCGGCAGCGAAGCGCATAGACTCCGGGCTGACGAACTGGCCTTTTTTGATGTTCACCACCTTGCCCGTCAGGGCGGCGGCAGTGAGCAGACTGGTTTGGCGGCAGAGAAAAGCGGGGATTTGCAACACATCCACATACTCAGCAGCCAGTGCCGCTTCGGCATCCGTGTGGATGTCGGTAGTGGTCGGTATGTCGAAATGCTGGCCGATGGCTCGGAGGATGCCGAGTGCTTTTTCGTCGCCGATGCCGGTGAAGGAGTCGCGTTTGCTGCGATTGGCCTTGCGGTACGAGCCTTTGAAAATGGAGGGGATGCCCAGCCGTTGGCACATCTCGTGGACTTGGCCCGCAATGTCGAAGGCCATTTGCTCGCCTTCGATGGCGCAAGGCCCGGCGATGAGGAAGAAATTGCCCGAATCTGTGTTTTTCAGGCGCGGAATGTTGATCATGGCGCAAAGATGCGACGAGCGAGCGTGTACTTTTGCCGAGCAAAAATTTTCTGCCCACAAAATATCGCCCTCAGTAAAGAGTTTTTCGCGCCTAAAAACCAACGGTTTTCCGCACCCGCAAGGTCTTGGACCTATCACAACGAGCCAAATGACGCAATGACTCAATCCATGACAACTCTACTTCCTCATTTGCCACAAGTCGGCGACCCTGCTCCCGCGTTCGAGTTCCAGACTACACGGGGTCTGCTGTGTTTCCCGGAGTATAGCGCTGGCTGCTGGTGTGTTTTTTTTGCGCATCCAGCCAATTTTACTTCGGCTTGGACCATGTTTTCCGCTTTCCTGGCTAAAAAAGAACGCTGGCTCAACGAGCGCAACACCAAAGTGCTGGCACTCTCCAACGAACCGATCCGCCAGAACGACTGGTCGGACAAGGCCCGCCGCTTCATCGGCATTTACCTGAAAGCCCCGGTGCTCGAAGACCTCGATTTCCGCATCGCCCGGCTCTACGGGCTGGCTTCGGGCCGCCGCCCACAGGCGGGCTGCGAGCGATTAGCGGTAGTGATCGACCCGGATGGTATCGTGCGCCTCATCGTGAACCGCCCGCTGCCCAATATCGAGAGTGCCCTATCGGACATCGAGAGCCAACTGGACCGGCTGCAAGGGCTGCACGCGGTGCCTGACCCGTTGGATATTTTGGAGGCCATCGAACTCTCCGATGCTACTGGCAAAGTGTACCGCTCGCGCCCGGCTTATTTTTCTCAAAAACAGTTTGTGGACAACTGACAGGGTAAGGGAGCAGGGCTGTGTGATGTACAAAACCCGCTGAGTCCGGCCCGAGCCGGTTCAGCGGGTTTTGTACATCACACAGGTTCGTACCTTCGCCCCATTCATCCAGAGTTTTCACCACCACCTACTGCCACACCATGCTGCACACTGCCCAAGAGCGCTTCCTCCGCTACGTCCAAATTGACACCCAGAGCGACCCGGAAAGCCCCACCATCCCCAGCACCGAAAAACAGAAAGACCTGAGCCGAGTACTCGTGGAAGAACTTCATGCGATGGGCATAGCCGATGCTCACCTCGACGAACACGGCTATGTTTACGCCACGATTCCGGCCAATTCGGATAAAAAAGTACCCGTTTTGTGTTTCTGCTCGCACGTGGATACTTCACCCGACTGCTCTGGCGCGGGGGTAAAACCCGTCGTTCACGCCAATTACAAGGGGCAAGATTTGGTGCTGCCCGACGATCCTTCGGTGGTCATCCGGCAGAGCGAACACCCCGATTTGAAAGCCCAGGTGGGCAACGACATCATCACCGCCAGCGGCACTACGCTGCTCGGAGCAGACAACAAGGCGGGTGTGGCAGCCATCATGAGCGCGGCCCAAATCCTGTTGAACAACCCGCAGTGGAAGCATGGTAAAATCCGCATCCTGTTCACACCCGACGAGGAGATCGGGCGCGGCACGAACAAGGTTGACATGAAAAAACTGGGCGCTCGCTACGGCTATACGATTGACGGCGAAACGGCGGGCAGCATCGAGAACGAGACGTTCAGTGCCGACGGCGCGGTGGTGACGGTGTACGGCGTGTCGGCGCACCCCGGTTTTGCCAAAGGCAGTATGGAAAATGCGCTGAAAATCGCTTCGCGCATCGTCGCTAAATTTCCAGACAAACTCAGCCCGGAGCATACCGAGGGCAAGCAAGGCTTCATTCACCCCACAAGTATCGAGGGCAATGTGGAAAAAGCCACCATCAAACTCATCGTCCGGGACTTCACGGAGGGCGGCCTGAAACGCCACGCCCGCACCTTGCAGAACATCGTGGACGGGGTGCTGAAAAACTTCCCGAACAGTCGGGCCGAGGTGAAAATTTCGGAGCAATACCGCAACATGAGCAAGGTGCTGCGCCGCCACCCGCAGGTGGTGGCCTATGCTGTGGAGGCCCTGCAACGTGCTGGTTTTCAAAACCCTATACAAAGTTCTATCCGGGGTGGCACCGATGGTTCGCGCCTATCGTTCATGGGCCTACCTTGCCCCAATCTCTTCGTCGGCGAACACGCTTTTCACTCCAAACAGGAGTGGGTGTCGGTGCAAGACATGAACAAGGCCGCCGAAACCATCGTGCATCTGGCACAGGTGTGGGAAGAGAAATCTTAAAAATGTGATCAATGTGGGGGAATGTGGTCAATGTGGGGGAATGTGAAAAAAGTGTGGTCAATGT
>JAYSUY010000676.1:0-3937 GCA_043718855.1 Saprospiraceae bacterium
ATGGGTTTAATACAACCCCGGAGGGGTTGAACGTGATGATTTTAAGCGCAAATCAACCTAAGTTCAACCCCTCCGGGGTTGCTTTTGCATTCATTCATAAGCCCCGGATTGCATCCGGGGCTATTCACGTTCAACCCTTTCAGGGTTTTGCGAAAGTCCTATTCAATTATTCTCACTCCTCACTCACTGCAAGGTCAATTTCAGTTGGCTGATTTTTCGGCTGTCTGCCGCCAGCACCGTGAGGAGATAGCCGTTCCAGGGGATTTCAGTCCCAGTTTTTGGGATGTCGCCGCGCAGCTCGAGGGCGAGGCCAGCGAGGGTGTCGGCGTTGCCGCGCACAGGGTCGAAGGTTTCGGCAGGGAGGCCGATGATGCGACACACGTCGTTGAGCAGTATCTGGCCTTCAAACAGGTAGTTCTGGTCGTCCAATTTGCGGTAGCGGATGTCGCTCTCCTCATCAAACTCGTCGCGGATGTCGCCCGTCACTTCCTCCAAAATATCCTCCATCGTCACGATGCCTGCGCTGCCGCCATACTCGTCCACCACGATGGCCATGTGGATTTTCTGCTGCTTGAACTCCTGCAACAGTTCGCTCACGCGCTTGCTTTCGGGTGCGAGCAGCACGTTGGTGCGAATGAGCGGCTGCCACTCAAAGTCGGCTGGCTGGTGGAGGTGGGCGATTAAGTCCTTGACATACAGGATGCCTGTCACATTGTCCAAGTCTTCGTCGAACACCGGCAACCGGGAAAAACCAGCCTCCCGCACTGCCGCGAGCAGGTCGTGGAAGTCGGTACGGAAATCAATCGCCGCGATTTTGCTGCGGGGCTGCATCACCTGCTTCACCGTCACGTCGCCAAATTTGACGATGCTTTTGAGCATTTCGATATCGCGTTTTTCACTGGCCGCTTGCGTGTTGAGTAGCGGTTCAGCGTTGGCAGAGGCTTCGATTTCCGCTGCGCTGAGCACCCTGTCTTTTTTGAGAAACAAGAAAAACAAGGCTTTCCAAAAAACCACGAACAGGCTCAGCCGCTGCAACCAAAACAGGGTGTAACTGGCCCTGCTTTTGGGGAAATCGATTTTTTTAAGCCCCCAAAACAGCCCGGCAAACAGCAGCGAAACCACCCCTGCGAGACCCACCGAAGGCCAAAACGAGGAGCCACCCAGGGCCATAGCCGCTTCGTCAAGCACTGCCCGGACAGGAGGCCAATACCATACAGCCACTGTGCCAAACACGACCAGCAGCACCTTGAGCAGCAGCCGTGCCAGCAGGAGAGCCGACATAGTGGGGCGGATTTTTTCCAACAGGGAAACCACCCGGCGCGATGCCGAGGTGGTTTCGTTGCGGAGCAAATCTGAGTCGTGTGGGCCAACGGACATGAGCAGACGCTCTGCGGTCAGCACCAAATAATAGAGGAAAAAGCCGAAAAAAAGCCAGAGCATCAGAACGGCAAGTCATCGCCGCTGGCCGGCGGCGGCGGGGTGTCGTCGTTGGAAAGCGTCATGGCTGCGGCTTCGCCGCCGCCGCCAGAGCCAACCCGGCTGGTCGGCTCATTGCTGGGGAAGCGACTTTCGGAATTGCCTGTGCCTTCGCGCTTTTCGAGCAAACGGAAGGTGTTGGCCACGATGTCCGTCAGGTTTTTCTCTACGCCATCTTTGTCGGTGTATTTCCGGTACGAGATTTTGCCCTCCACATACACCGGGCTGCCTTTTTTGAGCATTTTGGCACGTTCGGCCAAGTCGCGCCACACGATGATGTTGTGCCACTCGGTCTGACTTTGCCAGTTGCCTTCTTTGTCCTTGTAATTTTCGTTGGTGGCGAGCGAAAAACGCCCAACGTGGGTACCGTTTTCGAGTGTACGCACTTCGGGGTCGCCGCCGAGGTTGCCGATGAGGGTCACTTTGTTGATCATGGTTAGAGAGTAATGATGAATGATAAATGATGGCCCGCCTTCGCTCAGGCTACGGCGGGTAAAAATGACTTACTTTCAAAAGAATGTTAAAATTACTGCGCTCTCCTGTAAATAGCGGTCAACGATGCGGGGAAAGGCAAACTTTTTTTTCAAATCTGAATGCCTCTCCCGTTGGCAGGCCACAAAAAACGGAAGTTGGAGCAGCAGGGTAGGTTCAGCGGGCAAATGTATTTCAAAAAAAACAGCCGCTACCTCTCGGTGGGTCAGGGTTTGGCGAAAAGGTGGGGAGAGTCGGGCATCGGTCAGCCAAGTTTCGGGGATGTCGGCGTTTTGAGCAACCTGCTCTGCGGCTTCCCGCGCGTCGGCGGGCAGCCTGTCGGACTCGAGCATCGGAAACTCAAACAGGTTTTGCCAAATGTCCTTCGCCGTTCGCTTGCGCACCCAAGTGTCGCTCTGCCAGCGCAGCACGAGGTAGAGGAAATGCCGTTCTTTTTTCACCATTTTCTTCGATTTTACGGGCAAATCAGCCACTCGCCCGGTCGCCAGCGCAGCGCAGCGCGATGCCATCGGGCACTCGGCACAGCGCGGTTGACGGGGCTTGCACCAAGTGGCCCCAAAATCCATGATGGCCTGATTGAACGCGCCAGGCCGTTCTGTATCAAGTAGTTGGTTGGCGAGGATAGTGAATTCACGTTTGGCCTGTGGCGTATCGGTAGGCGTGGTGATGCCGAAAAAACGGGCCAGCACCCGGTACACATTGCCATCCAGCACCGCGTGTGGTAGGCCGTAAGCAAATGAGGCGATGGCCGCCGCTGTATAGTCGCCTACCCCGCGCAGGCTGCGGATTCCGGCATAATCCTGTGGAAATTGGCCGCCCAACTCGTGGGCGATGTGCCGCGCCGCAGCGTGCAGGTTGCGGGCGCGAGAGTAGTAACCGAGGCCTTCCCAGCGCTTCATCAGTTCGTCTTCAGGTGCGTCGGCAAGGTGCCTCACGGTGGGGTAAGCCGCCACAAACCGCTCGTAGTAGGGCAGCCCCTGCTCCACACGAGTTTGCTGTAGGATGATTTCTGAGAGCCAGATTTTATATGGGTCGGGTTCGCCCTTCCAGGGCAGGGGACGCAGGTGGGCAGCCGACCAGTCGAGCAAAGCCTTGCGGAAAAACGAAGTGGTATCTTCCATATCTTGGCCCAAAATTCAGACAAATCTCTTGTTGATGCGAAGATTTGGTGATTTGGTGATTCGACGACCAAGCACTTGCGCTTCGCAAAATGGCAAAGCCCGTCGAACAGCATCACTTTTTATGCAGAAAAACATCATCATCACAGCACTGTTCGCTCTCCTGTTGCTGGGCTGTGACACCTCCAGCCAAGAGTCTGCCCCGACCACTCCGACCATAAAAACCGACTTTGTGCGCGGTGCCGATCTCTCGTTTTTACCTGAGATAGAAGCCACTGGCACTGTGTTTTATGACCAAAATGGGCAACCCAAAGACGCGCTCTCTATTTTTCAGGAAAGCGGCTGCAACACCGTCCGCATCAGGGCCTGGCACACGCCCACTACCATGCATTCAGGCTCCGTTGAGGTGGTGGCGCTGGCGCAGCGGGTGCGGGCCAAGGGCATGAAGGTGTGGCTCGACATCCACTATTCCGATACTTGGGCCGACCCCGGCCAACAGGCCAAACCCGCTGCTTGGACTGCGCTCAATGATGCTGCGCTGCAAACGGCGGTGTATGACTACACGAAAGAGTTGCTGGCGCAGGTGAAACCCGATATGGTGCAGATCGGCAACGAGACCAACAACGGTTTTCTGTGGCCGACGGGGCAGTATTGGAACAACCCCGACCAGTTCGCCGAACTGCTCAAATCGGGCATCCGCGCCGCCCGCGAGCACGACCCGAAGATGAAAATTATGGTGCATCATGCAGGTATCGGCGGATCTGAAAACTACTTCAAGTTTATGAAAACCAAGCAGATAGATTACGACATCATGGGCCTTTCGTACTACCCGAAGTGGCACGGAAAATCGC
>JAYSUY010000677.1:0-1452 GCA_043718855.1 Saprospiraceae bacterium
GATTTCACCTCAAAATCCTTTTTTATCTGCCTAAATCTGTCCAATCCGTGTCCCATTCTTGTCGCGGTGGGCGGTCAAAAGGGCTGCCTAAGTTTTTACCATACTTCATCGTTCATCGTTCATCGTTCCACTATGCCTTTTTCCGAAATACTCAGCATGGCCTTCCAGAGCATCCGCACCAATATGCTGCGGGCAGTGCTCACGTTGCTCATCATCGCGTTCGGCATCATGGCGCTGGTGGGCATCCTCACCGCGATCGACGCGATTTCCTTCTCGCTCAACGACAACTTTTCGGGCCTGGGGGCCAACTCCTTCAGCATTGAGCGCAAGTGGGGCAAGGTGAAAAGCAACCGGGGCGGCCGCAAACAGAAGCCAGGCGACCCCATCAGTTACCGCCAAGCCCTGGAGTTCAAGGAGCGTTTCGACTTTCCAGCCAAAGTCTCGCTGTCATTCTGGGCCACCAGCCAAGCCTCAGTGAAGTTCGGCGACGAAAAAACCAATCCCAACATCGGCTTCGAGGGCGTGGACGAAAACTTCTTCGAAGTGAAGGGCATGGACATCGAATTTGGGCGCGGCTTCTCCAAATCGGAGGTGGACGACGGGCAAGACAAGGTGGTGATCGGGCAGGAGGTCGCCAACAAACTTTTCAAAAACAAGCCTGAAAAATCCATCGACCAAGTGGTGCTGGTGGGCAACAACCGCTACCGTGTGGTGGGTGTGCTGGCCTCGAAAGGCTCTTCGATGGGCGACAACAACGACCGTGCAGTGTTCGCTCCGCTCGTGAGCGTGAAGGCCCTCTACGGCACCGACAAAACAGACTACGGCATCATCGTGGCCGTCAACAACGCGATTGACATGGAAGCAGCAGAGAGTACAGCGATGGGCGTGTTCCGCCAAGTACGGGGGCTTCGGCCCGGCGAGGAGGAAGATTTTGAGGTGTTCACCAGCAACTCCCTGCTTTCCATTTTGAAAGAAAATACCGCCACCCTGCGCATCGCCACCATCGCCATCGGCCTGATGACCCTGCTCGGTGCAGCCATCGGCCTCATGAACATCATGCTCGTCAGCGTCACCGAGCGCACCCGCGAAATCGGCATTTACAAAGCCCTCGGTGCCACTCGGCGCACCATCATGCTCCAGTTCCTCACCGAGGCCATCGTGATCTGCCAGATGGGCGGCATCGTCGGCATCTTCCTTGGTATCCTCATCGGCAACATCGTCACCCCGCTGATGGGTGGCACTTTCCTCATTCCTTGGGCTTGGATGTTCTTGGGCTTCACGCTCTGCATGTTCGTAGGGGTGCTGTCGGGTTTTTACCCGGCCATGAAAGCGGCGCGGTTGGACCCGATTGAGTCGCTGCGGTATGAGTAGGGTTGATGAGGTTGATAAAGTTGATGAAGGTTGATGAAGGTTGATGAGGTTGATGAGGTTGATGAGGTTGATAGGATTGGT
>JAYSUY010000678.1:0-3932 GCA_043718855.1 Saprospiraceae bacterium
TTCCTCATCGGTGCTTTTGGCATGGTAGATCATGGCTGGGGCAGGTGGGGTGACAGTAGCAGGCAGCGGCGGAGCCGGGCTGCCCGCGCTGTGTCTGCCGAGGTCGAGTGGTATCGCAATGTCTGGAGTGAAGGCCATGGTTCTCATTATTGAGCCATTATTAGTTTCTCTGTTTTCCCTTTTATCCTTAAAAAGTATAGCCCGCTTGTTAAACCACCGGTGTCCAAAAACTCTTTGTTGGAGGTGGCAACTCTATCATAAATCAATTCGCCCATTGCATTGAACAGGGTCAGCCTTTCATTCAGGATGTCGCCTGAAATGGTAAAGCCGGATGTTGTGGGGTTGGGAAAAACGGTATAGGGCTTTTCATTTGTCGGCTCTGTTGCCCCGGAGACAGAAGACAAACTGATGTCGTCCACAGTTAAATAAGAACACCGAGATGTAAATGGGCAACCGCCCACTCCAAACCTAAATTTTGTTGGCCGAATGACGATGGTGATGCTGTCGGGAAAAGAATTGGGTTGAGCATACTTGATGGGACATTGAAACTGGGTAAAATTACCAGCAGTCGCTAAGTCCAAAATGCCACTGCCAATCGTATCATTGGTTTGAGTGGTTGTGTTGAATTTAGTCAAAAACACCGAAACCTGTGCAGTGTCTGTTATCCCAATGGACAAAATGCTTTCCGAGTATTTGTAATAGCCATGTAGCGACGTTGGCTTCGATGGGCAGGTGTTTTTGAACTTTGCTATATCATAGGCATAGTTGTACCAGCGGGAAAGCGTCAGAGCGAATAAGCCCGATTGTGGGACGCTATCCCTATATGTGCCCAGTAATGGTAGGAATTCCATTTGATTTCCATCAGGTTCGCAGTGCAGCCAATCATTTAGCGTCCACTTGCTCCCTTGGGTATCTGTATTGGGGTTGACTGCCCAATCTTCAAAGGAGCCATTTAATATCTGGCCCAAACAGATGTGGTGCAAAAAAAGGAAGAACAACAACAAGGTACTTTTCATGTCTTGACCATTTTTACTCCTTGTAGCATCGTGCTGCTGCGTCTGCTGCCGTAGGAGTGAGTAAAAGCAAAGATAGAGTCGTCGTGTACAACAAACTCCGATGCCCGCATTGTCGAAATCAGTCAGGCCGAAGGTTGGGGCGGGGTGGAAAAAACATTGCACAAATGGCGACTCACGCAACGCCTTGCGCTCAGTCAGAATACTTGGCGCAGTCCGGCCCACCTTTGAGCAACTCGCAGATTTCCCCAAAATAGGGGCATTTCACTTTGACATCGTGCAATTTGCCGATGTCGGCCAAGAACACGTCGCGGTAGGTTTCGTAGCCGTTGAGCCCGTAGGGTTTGTTCTGAAAAGCCAAATACCGTCGCTTGGCTTCTGCAAAATCGCCGCTCAGCAGGTAGGCGAGCGGGAAGTTGGTGTAGAGGTAGGCGTTGTTGGGGTTGATCTCTTGGCCTCGCTTGAGGGAGGCGATGGCACCGAGGCCGTTGTTGTCAAAAAGTTGGTACCAAGCGAGGCTGTTGTAGTGGTTGGAGATGATTTCTCGGCGGTACGAGATGGTGTCGTAGCGCAGCAGTTTTTCGTCTATCTGGACGGCCTTTTCGTACCAGGGGACTTTTTCCCGGTTGTGCTCAGTCTTCCTGAATTTGGTGAAAAACTCGGAGTACTGGCGCAGTTCGTCTATATCTTCCGATTTCATAAAGCGGGCAAACAAGGTGTCGCGGGCCTGTGGCACCGTCTCGTAAAGACCCAGCAGGGCCTCTGTGCCGAAGTCCTTCAACGCGGCACTTTTGAGGCCTATGTTGGCTGCTTTGGAGTACAATGCACCTGCTTTGTCCTTCTCTCCTTGCCGAAAGAAAAACCTGGCATAGGCCAGCAACTCATCGACATCTTCCGATTTCTCAAACTGCCTGAAATCTACTTTTTGGGGCTTGGGCGTAGTTTTTTGCGCTACTTCGTAAAGCCAGATCAGGTTCTGGGTGCTGTGGGCGGTATCGCTTTCCAATCCCTCAAAGAGTTCGTAAGCAGTGTTCCAGTCCGATTTCTGATAAGCGGCATCGGCGTACAGTTGGGCTTCTGATGCGTTTTTGGGGTGTTTGAATACCCAGTCGAATGCAGGGTGACCTTTTGCCGGAAGAAGTTCGTACAATTTGATGTGGTTGTCGGGATCGTGCTTCAGCCCATCGGCCCTGACGTACAGGTGCTGTATGGTTTTCAGCACCTGCGGATTGTTTCTGCGGGGAAACAACTCTTGGGCGCAGTAGCGCAGTTCATCGGGTTCTTCCGAACGCAAAAACCGGGCGTAGTCGAACTGCTGCGAATCGCGCAACGCGATGGTGTGCAGCCGGATCAGGTTTTGGGGCAGAGCGTACAGGGTATCCAACTTTTCGTAGAGCGGCCCAGCCAGAGGGGACTTTCTTTCATAAAAATAGTGGGCAAAGATGGAGAGGTCGTGTACCCGCTGGGTGCGCAGAAACCGGGTGCTGTCGAAGGGCTGCTTGGTCTTTTTGGCTATCTCGTAGCGGTTGAGCAGGGTGCGCGGGGTCGGGGAGAGGCGGTAGGCTTTTTCGTAGAGCCAGGCGGCTTCTGTTGCGCATTCGGGACACCTTTCGACCGAACTTTTTTCGCAGTAGCTGGCGTACCGGAGGAGGTCGCGCACCCGCTCGCTGCGCTCAAAAATTTGATAGTCAAACGCTTGGCCCGATAGTTTGGCAGCGCGGTGCAGCGCGGTATGGGCACCTGAGTTGTATTCGAGTGCGGCAGCGGCAGCCAGCCACTTTCTGGCAGAGTCCCATTGTTTGGCTTCCAAATCCCGTTCTCCGCGCTCCATGAGGAGGTCAAAATCTTGGTAACCGAGCAGTTTTTCGCTGCTGGTATCTATCTGCATCCCCTTTTTCACCAAAGCCGACAGCGCTATGGCGGCCACCTGTTCTGACAAAAACACCGCCGGTGCGTACCAGCTGCGTATGCAGCCTGCGGCATCTATCGTGCGCACATAGCGGCTGTCGGGAGAAAAAACCACCGCTTGGGTCGGGTAGTGTGAGTTCTGGACACTCGACAACTCTCCGCCGTCCAGATTCCAGAGTTTGATGTAGTGGTCTGCGCTGGCTGTCAGCACTGCTTTGCCATCGGGAGAAAATATGGCCCGGTTGACTTCTTGCCCATGCCCCGTGAACTCTACGGTATGGCTTTTCCCGATGGACCAGAGACGCGCCTTCCGGTCTGTGCAGCCAGCCAAGAGCGCCTTGCCGTCGGGAGAAAAGGCCAGTGAATTGATCGTGACAGACTTGATCTGAAAGGAGTCAATTTTTGTGGGCTTGTCCCCCAGTTGCCAGAGGAAAACAGTGCTGGTGTCTCTGACAATGGTCGCCGTAGCCGCCTGCTGGAGGTCGGGCGACAGGGCTGCTGCGCGTACCATTGCTGTTCCGCTGTGCTCCAGGGTGTGGAGCGGCTTCAGGGCATCTTCGGGGGCAGGCGTGATTTTCCACACCACCGCCTTGCCTATGCCGCCAGAGATCAGGCGGGTGTTGCGCTCAAAATTGTGCCCGTCTGGGAATTGCAGCACCGAGATGGTCCCCTTGTGCTGTTGCTCCGTGTTTTTGAGTTCCGCATTGCGGGTGCTCCAGCGTTGTATGGTACCATCTCCATCACCGGCCAGAAACGTCTGCCCGTCGGGCGAAAAAGCGACAACCTTTACCCATTCGTCATCCCCCTTGGGGATGTTTTTGAGTACCGGGCTGCCATTGATCGATGCTGTCTCTATGCCGCGAAAGTCGTTGTAGTGATTTTGCCCGTAAAATACAACTGCTTCGTTGTCAGTCGAAAAGTCGGCGACATGAATGGAATAGTCTTCTCTGGGGGTGGTTTGGCTGGCTAAAAATTTACGGGTCGGCCACATCTTGATTGCGTTGCCAACGC
>JAYSUY010000679.1:0-3931 GCA_043718855.1 Saprospiraceae bacterium
CCTCTGCAAACTCGACGCGGGCGTGACCCATGCGCGGGTCCATTTTTTAAAAAAAACCGCCACCATCCAGTTCAGCCCCGACCAGACTTCGCTGCGCAAAATCGCTGCCTTGCTCGCATCCATCGGCTACGCGCCCGACATCAACCTCGGCGACACAGACGGCCAAAAACCACCGGCCATCAGCCGCCGATTGGCGTACCAACTGGGCGTAGCGGGCTTTGCCTTCGGCAACATCATGCTGTTCAGTTTCCCAGAGTACGTTGGCATGAGCCGCGAGACAGACCCTTGGTTTTCAGCGGCTTTTGGCTACCTCAGCCTGCTGCTTGCCCTGCCTGTGCTGCTGTTCAGCGAACGAGACTACTTCGTGTCGGCTTGGCAAGGGCTGCGCAACCGCCAACTCAACATTGACGTGCCGCTCTGCTTGGCGTTTCTGGCACTGTTTGGCCGCAGCGCATGGGAAATCTTGACTCAAACGGGTGCGGGCTACCTCGACTCGTTCGCCGGGCTTACATTTTTGATGCTCATCGGCAAGTGGTTTCAGCAGCACGTCTGGCACCAACTGTCGTTCGAGCGCGACTACAAATCCTACTTCCCGGTGGCCGCTACGGTGCGCACGGGCGGCGAAGAAACCTCCGTGCCGGTGAGCCGCTTGGTGCCGGGCGACATCATCACAGTGCGCAGCCAGGAGGTGATACCCGCCGACGGTATTCTGCTAAAAGGCACGGCACGAGTGGATTACAGTTTCGTGACGGGCGAATCGGAGCCGGTGCTGGTGCAGAGCGGCGAACGTATTTTTGCCGGAGGCAAACCGACTGGCGAGAGCCTCGAAATCGCGCTTACCCGCCGCACAGTGCAGAGCCACCTGACGCAACTGTGGAACAACGAGGCGTTCAAGCCCAACGCCAAGGGCCAGGTGACGCAACTGGCCGATACCGCTGGCCGCTATTTCACTTACCTGATCTTGGCTTTCGGCATTGGTGCGTTCGGCTACTGGTGGCTGCTGCGCGGCGATGCAGCGACGGCGGTCAATGCTTTCACGGCGGTGATGATTGTGGCCTGCCCTTGCAACATCGCCCTGTCCATCCCCTTCACGCTGGGCAACATCCTGCGCATCCTCGGGCGGCACCGTTTTTACCTGAAAAACATCCGCGTCGTGGAGGCTTTCGCTGGCATCAGCGCGGTGGTTTTTGACAAAACGGGCACCATCACGACGGCAGACGGCCAGCGGAATGTGGAATTTAGAATGCAGAATGCGGAATCTGGCAAAGCAGCGAAGGCACTTGTCTATACCGAAAAAGTCGCCATCCGCTCGCTTGTGCAGCATTCGGCGCACCCGCTGAGCCGTCAGATTTATGCGTCCATGGCCGATGTGCCGACCGAGATGGTGGAAGGTTTTGAGGAAGTGCCGGGGCTAGGCATTCAAGGGAAAATCAAGGGGCAGATGGTAAAAATCGGGTCGGCAGCACATATTGATGCGGTGACTTTGAGTCAAAACCTACGAGGTTTCGTCAGCAGCAGCGGCGTTTTCGTTTTGATTGACGGCAAACTGCTCGGCTATTTTGAAATAAAAAACCGCTTCCGCGACGGGCTGGCCCGAGTGCTGACTTTTTTTCGCCAACAGTCAACAGCCAACAGCCAACAGTCGGTGTTCCTGCTCTCCGGCGACCAAGACCACGAAGCCGCTGCACTCGCGCCGTTTTTCCCCGAAGCGGACACGATGCGCTTCCAGCAAAGCCCGCAGGACAAACTGGATTTCGTCAAAAAACTGCAACAGCGCGGCCAGCGGGTGCTGATGCTCGGCGACGGCCTGAACGACGCGGGCGCGCTCCGACAAAGCGACCTCGGTATCGTGGTGGCCGAAAACACCAATAATTTCACCCCGGCTTGCGATGCCATCCTCCATGCCGACGAGTTCGAGCGGCTCCCGCAGTTCGTTCGGCTGGCCCGCGAGGGCGTAAAAATCGTGAACTACTCCTACGCTATTGCATTGACTTACAATGCCATTGGGCTGAGTTTTGCCGTATCGGGCGCGCTCTCGCCATTGGTGGCAGCGGTGCTGATGCCGCTGAGTTCGGTCTCGATTGTGCTGTTCGGGGTGGGCATGGGGAATTGGGCGGCGCGGAATCTAAGTGGTAAGTGTTGAGTGATAAGTGCTGTCAAAACAACTGACTATCAAAGTACTGGGCAGCATTTATCACTCACCACTTACCACTTTTCTACCTTCGCCCCATGTTCACCTTGCGCAGCGACTCCAATTGGTCGCGTTTCATTTGGTTTTTGGTCACTGCCGTTTTTGCGGCTGATTTGTTGCTGCCCCAGCAGTTCGACATCGTGTTCGCCTACCTGCTGGCGCATTTTCTCGCTGTTTATTTTAAAGAAAAAAGCGACGTGCTGCTGCTGGCGGTGGTCACGACGGTGCTATCTGTGATGGGTGCGGTGTTCAAGCCGCACGAGGTGCCGCTGGAGCAACTGCTGCTGGAGCGTGTACCGCCAATTTTAAGTTTTTGGGCGGCGGCCTTTTTTGTCGTCCGGTTTATTTCGCTGCGCGAAATGGAGGCACAACAGGAGGAGAAATTCGAGGCACTGTTCCAATACGCAACGGGCGGCATTTTGCTCGTCAACCAACATGGCTTGATTGTAATGGCCAATCCAGCAGCCGAGCAACTCTTTGGTTATGAAGCGGATGAGTTGCTCGGCAATCTGGTGGAGGTATTGATACCCACCCGAATGGGGCAGCGGCACAAGGAGCATCGCGAGCAATTTCACCAAAACCCGCGCCCGCGCAGTATGGGTCTCTGGATGGATTTGAAGGGGCTGAAAAAGGATGGCTCGGAGTTCCCCGTGGAGGTGAGTTTGAGTCCGTTCAAAAATTCAGAGGGGGCGTTTGTAGTGGCGTTTGTGGTGGACAACACCTACCGGAAAAACTATGAGAACTCGATTTTAGAGCAAAAACAAGAACTCGCCAACCTCAGCGAGGCGCTGAAAAACTTGAACGAAGGCTTGGAAAACAAGGTGGCTGTCCGCACGGCCGAATTGGAACGGGCCAAAAACGAACTGGCCGCCGCGCTGGACAAGGAGCGCGAACTGGGCGAACTGAAAAGCCGCTTCGTCAGCATCGCTTCACACGAGTTTCGCACCCCGCTCACGGCGGTGTTGTCGTCGGCGGGCTTGGCTGCTCAATATGCTGATCGTCAGGATTTTAAGAACGTAAAAAAACATACCGAGCGCATCAAAAATACTGCGAACGGACTGAACACCATCCTCACGGAGTTCTTGTCGCTGGGCCGCTTGGAGGAGGGCCATGTGGCGGTGCATTTGGAGGAAGCCCATCTCGCGGAGTGTGTGGCCGAAGTACATGAGGGGCTGAAGAACCTGTTTAAGCCCGGGCAGACATTCGTGTGTCGGCACACGGGCGGCGTGACGTTGCAGTTAGACAGCAACTTGCTCAAAAATATCCTCATCAACTTGATTTCCAACGCGATAAAATACTCGCCGGAGGGTGCTCCGATTGTGGTGGAAACTTCCGTCGACGAAAAAATGACCCGCATCAGCGTCCGCGACCGGGGCATAGGCATCCCCGAAGCGGAGCAAAAGCACCTGTTCAACCGCTTCTTCCGCGCCAGCAACGCCGCCAACACCACGCAAGGCACGGGTCTTGGCCTTTACATTATACAGCGTTACGCCGAAATGATGGGCGGCACAGTGGGCTTTGAAAGCGTGGCGGAGGAGGGGAGCGTGTTTTGGGTGGAGTTTGCAACTCATTTGGCAGTGCCTTTCGACAATTCAATACCTGTGCCCCATGCGTAGGTTCACCGCCTCTTTTTTTTCTTTTTGGTAAAAACTTAGCCGCTCGACCCACCGCGACAACAATGGGACACGGATTGGACAGATAAAACGGATTCAAACAGATTTCACCTCAAAATCCTTTTTT
>JAYSUY010000680.1:0-1449 GCA_043718855.1 Saprospiraceae bacterium
AAATACTCGTCGCCGACGACCACCTGCTGATTTTCAACGGGATACAAACCTTGTTTGAAGATGTGCCGCTCTATGAGGTGCTGCCAGAGCCGGTGCGTCGGCTGGCCGATCTGCTGCCCACGCTGCAACGGTACGCGCCCGATGTGCTGCTGCTCGACATCAACCTGCGCGGTGACAACGCGCTCGATTTGCTGCCCGAAATCAAGCGGGACTTCCCGAAACTCCGGGTGTTCGTCATTTCCACCTATACGCAAAACACCTTGCTGGAACGCGCTACTGAGGGCGGCGCGGAGGGCTTTTTGACCAAAGACCTGACGCTGGATGAACTGCGCTATGCTTTCGCGCATGGTCAGCCTGGCAAGCCCTACATCAGCGCGGACATTGGGGCTTTGCAGCCCGAAAAATACCACCGCCGCGCCCCTGCCCCGCTCGATCCTTTCGCCGAGCGGCTTGACCTGAGCAAACGGGAATTGGAAATTATTCGCTTCGTGGTGGCTGGCCTGACTACCGAGGTCATCGCCGAAACGCTCTACCTCAGCCCGCACACGGTACATACGCACCGCCGAAACGTGCTGACTAAACTGGGCTTGCACAGCACGGCGGAGCTGGTGAAGTGGGCGTACGAGAACAAGATGGTTTAAACCGGTACCTCCACCTCGCTCACCAAGCCGCCGCCCGCCCGCTCCCGCATCGAAAACCGCCCGTCCACCGTCGCTACCCTTGCCCGTATGTTTTCCAACCCGATGCCGCCGCTTGTGGCCGCCGAATCCAATCCAATGCCGTTGTCGGAGCAGCGGAGCAGCAACATTTTTTCAGCAGAAAAAGTCAGGCGGAGGCTGATTTCGGTGGCTTCGGCGTGTTTCAGGGCGTTGTGCAGCAGCTCCTGCGCGATGTAGAAGAGGGCGACTTTGAGGCGTTGCGGCAGCCGTGCTTCGTCCAAATTTTCATCGAAAGTAAAAGTGACTGTTGCGCCCGACAGCCCCTGCGCCCGGCCTGCGGAGTCGGCCAGCGCATCCAGCAGGTGGCCTTCGCGGAGCGGCTCTGGGTCCAGGTCGTGGCTGAGGTGGCGGGTTTCGGCGGCGGCGGCGGCGATGTCGCGCTCGATGGAGCGGAGGGTTTCGTCGTCAGCGGCGCGTTTGGAGAGGCGCATCCGAGCGCTGGCGAGCAGGATGCTGAGGCCATCGTGGAGGCGCAGGCGCAGGCGACGGCGCTCTTCCTGCTGGCCGCGGAGGAGGTTTTCGGCGGCGAGGGCGCGGGTTTGGGCGAGGGCGAGTTGTTGGCGGGCGTGGTCTCGGCGGAGTTGAAGAATTTGGTTGCCAACAAAGGTCAGCAGCAGTGCGAACTCTATTGAAAACCCGGTCGTCACCCGCTAAAGAGTTGGTCTTTGGGATTAATAGGCAAGGTGTAAAAAAGTTCTTTGACCGTCCAGATGTGGTCGGTGATTTGAGC
>JAYSUY010000069.1:0-6567 GCA_043718855.1 Saprospiraceae bacterium
GTTTGGAAGTAGATGGTTGGGATACTGTGAAACCCTCGCCGGTAGATTTAGATAAAGTGTTGACCGGTCGTGTGGTGGAGTGCGCCCCCATACCCGATACCGACCACCTTTCGGCGACTCAAGTAGATGTTGGCGATGGTACGCTCCGCTCCATCGTGTGCGGTGCGCCCAATGTGGCCGTTGGGCAAAAAGTGCTGGTCGCACTGCCCGGTGCCAACGTTTTCAGCAAAGATGGCAGCCTGTTCACCATCGGTGAACGCAAGGTGCGTGGCGTACCCTCGCAGGGCATGATTTGCGCCGACGATGAACTCGGCATCGGCCACGACCACAGCGGCATCAAAGTGCTGCCTGCCGACACGGCCCTCGGCATCACCGCCGCCGACCTGCTCGGCCTTCCTTCCGACACCGTTTTTGAGATTAGCCTCACGCCCAACCGCGCTGATGCCACGAGTCACCGAGGCGTAGCGCTCGATCTGCTGGCTTGGCTCCGCGTACACGAAAATCCGCAGACCCAACTCCGCGAACTCGACATCAATGGCATCGAGAGTTTCCCTGAGGGCCTCGCCGCCTACCCTGCTGAGGTAAAAAACCACGAGGCTTGCCCGCGCTACACTGGCTTGACTATCAGTGGGATAAAAGTTGCCGAAAGCCCCGACTGGCTCAAAAATCGCCTACTTTCCGTCGGTCAGCGGCCCATCAACAACGTGGTGGACGTGACCAACTACGTCCGTATCGACCTCGGCCAGCCCCTCCACGCCTTCGATTTGGAGAAAATAAGCGGCGGCAAAATCATCGTGCAGACCCTGCCCGAAGGCACCCCGTTCAGAACACTTGACGGCACGGAGCGCAAACTGCTGGCCGAAGACCTGATGATCTGCGACGGTACCGGCGCGCCCATGTGCATCGGCGGTGTGTTTGGCGGCGCAGAGAGCGGCGTGAGCGACATCACCACGAGCATTTTTCTGGAAAGTGCAATTTTCAACGCCACTTGGATACGCCGCTCCATGCTGCGCCACAACCTCCGCACCGACGCGGCTTGGATGTTTGAAAAAGGCGTTGACCCCGATGGCTCGGCCCTTGCGCTGTTCCGGGCTGCGCTGCTCATTGAGCGGCTCACGGGCGGGCGCGTAGATTCGGAGCCAGTGGACATTTGCCCTGTAGCCCCCACACCGGCCCGCGTTGCTGTGTCCTACGCCCGTGTGAACGCGCTCATCGGCACCCAACTTTCTCTCGAAAAAATAGACCAGATCGTAGATGCGCTCGGCTTTGGCCGGGAGCAGCAGACGGCTTCGGGCTTCACCGTCGCCATCCCCACCAACAAACCCGATGTGACCCGCGAAGCCGACGTGGTGGAGGAAATCCTGCGGGTGTACGGCTTGGACAATGTGCCGATACCGACCCACATCCGCAGCAGCATGGAAATCAGTCCGCGACCCAACCCGGACGCGGTGCGCAACTTCGCCGCCGACTTTCTGGCAGCCAACGGCTTCAACGAGTGCATGGGCCTCTCGCTCTCCAACTCGGCCTACTACACGGGCGACACGGGGGTGTTTCCCGTTGAAAAAGAGCAACTTGTGTTCGTACACAACACCGCCAATCAGGGGCTGGATTGTATGCGCCCCACTATGTTGTTTGGCGCATTGGAGGCGGTACGCAACAACCAGAATCGGCAGAATGCGGATTTGCGGCTGTTCGAGTTTGGGAAAACTTACTTGCGGACGGCTACAGCCCACTCGTCCGACGAATCTAAATCGTCGGAGGAATTCATGGAGACCTACCGCTTGGGCGTTCTCGTTACTGGGGCGCATGATGCCGAGAGTTGGCAGCCTTCAGCCAAAAAGAGCGTAGATTTTTACACCCTGAAATCCTACGTCTCGAACTTGCTCGCTCGTCTCGGCGTGTCGGGTTTTCAGGAAACGTCGGTGCAGGAGGGCGCATTCCAGTACGCGCTGCGCTACCATCGCGGTGCACAGGAGTTGGTCACATTCGGGGCTGTGCAGCCTGCTGTGCTGAAAAAAATGGATGTAAAAAACGCCGTGTACTACGCCGACTTTCACTTTGAAAATGTGCTGAAAGCCTTGGTTGCCAATAAAATACAATATGCCGAACTCAACCGCTTCCCGTCGGTGCGCCGCGACTTGGCTCTGGTGCTGGATCGGTCGGTGACTTTTGGCGACATCCGCCAACTGGCTGGTCGTACGGTGAAAAAATTGCTGAAGGAGATCAACCTGTTCGACGTGTTCGAGGATGAGACGAAACTCGGCGCGGGCAAAAAGTCTTACGCCGTAAGTTTCGTGTTTGAAGACCCGGAGAAGACGTTGCAGGACAAGGAGGTGGAAGCGGCGATGGGGCAGTTGGTGGGGGTGTTTGAGAATAAATTGGGGGCAACTATCAGAAAATGAATTATAAAACAATTTCCGAAAAATTCGAGGAGTGCATCGCTGCACTCTTCGACGAACTGCGTTCCGGAATGGCTGAGCGCGAAGATGCACGCGCCTTCGGGGCAATGATTGAAAAACGGATTACCCAAAGTTGGGAGCGTATTTGTCAGGAGTTGGGCTATCAGACAGTTAGCATTCCAGGTCGCCGGACCATTTTTGACTTTGCTTGTAAGATTGACGGTGTGCTGTTTGGCTTTGATGTAAAAACCAAAGATTTGGACACGACAAAATATTCCGATGGTGGTGTTTGTGCGGTGGGCAATTTGCTAAAATATTTGGCGAATGACAAAGGCGTGTTTCTGATTGTGGAATTTGGACACAACAAATCGGGCGAAAAAAGTGACGCAAGGGATTTGGAGTACATCAGGGTCGCGCCGTTTCACGCGTTGCCGAAAGACTGCTACAGAATCGAAAACTTGGGAACGGGACAAGTGAGGCTGAACTACACGATTAATCAGGTTTGGGGTGAGATTGACTGGGAGCGGCCTTATCAGGAGTTTTTTGACATTTTTTATCACCAAACATTGAATCACCACAGGCGGATGAATCTACCGTTTAATCTCACACTCAATTTATAGTCCTGACTGCGCGATGGAAAAGATAAAATTCATAGACCTATTCTGCGGCCTCGGCGGCTTTCGTCTCGGCTTCGAGCAGGCTTGCCGGAAGTACGATCTCGTGCCGGAGTGCGTGCTTTCGTCGGACATTGACCCCTGCTGTCAGGTGGCCTACGAAGCCAATTTTGGGGAGTTTCCGCAGGGGGACATTACCAAAATTCGGGAGCAGGAAGTACCCGACCACGATGTGCTACTGGCTGGTTTCCCTTGCCAAGCGTTTAGCATCGCGGGCAAGATGAAGGGGTTTGAGGACACACGGGGGACGCTGTTTTTTGACGTAGCCCGCATTTTGAACGAGAAAAAGCCGAAGGCTTTTATTCTCGAAAACGTGAAGCAACTGGTGGGCCACGACAACGGCAACACCCTGAAAGCCATTCTCCAAACCTTGAAAGATTTGGGCTACCACGTCCAGCACAGCGTACTGAACGCACTAGACTACGGGCTGCCTCAGAAGCGTGAGCGGGTGTTCATCATCGGGCATAGGGAGCCGATTTATTACAGTTACCCGCAGCCCTTCCGGCCCTTCAAGCCGCTCTCAGAGATTTTGGAGACAAAAATTGACCGAAAACACTATGCCTCAGAAGCTATCCGGCAGAAGCGGATGGAAAAGCATAAGTCGTCGTACAACCCTTCCATTTGGCATGAAAACAAGTCGGGTAATATTTGCTCGTACCCGTACTCGTGTGCCTTGCGGGCGGGTGCTTCGTACAACTATCTGCTCGTGAACGGAGAGCGTCGGTTGACCCCCAGAGAGATGTTCCGGCTGCAAGGCTTTCCAGATTCGTATAAAATTGTGGTGTCGGATATGCAAGCGAGGAAACAAGCAGGCAATTCCATTCCAGTAAATGTAGTGAATGCGGTCGCTTCCAAACTCATCCCATTTGTAGCCAAAACTGTTGATCCTGTGCATGTTTTGCACGAATACGAAGTGAAATATGGAGGATAACCGCTCTCCAAAACTGAGGACGGTTGACAAGGTTCGGCCACCTTTTCCGCTCAATGAGTTTCCAGCAGACTTCCCCTACAAGTTGGGACAGGAACTGGTTTATCTGCTGGCGACAAGAGATCGGCCAGATTTAGAAGGAACAGATTGGGAGGTTATTTTTAGCCGATGTGTGAATGCTGAGTGGAAGCCTTCGAATGTCGGCTTGGACGACGTGGTGCTGGGAAACATGGCCTGGTCAGCCAAATCGGTGAAAGCCAAAGTGCCGTCCAAGCAAAAGAAGGTAAGGCTGGTGTCCGGGCGCAACTCACCGGGGTACTCTTTTGGCGAAAAATTAGACACCGACACCACCGACCCCGAGACGTTTGGGAAATTGGTTTTAGATATTTGGAACGAACGGGTTTCGGCGATTCGGGAAATTCATAAGCACCTTCGTACCGTAGTTTTGATGAAATCAGATGACTTGACGGAGGTAGTGGTTTTTGAGTTCGATACCATCCGCTACGACCCAGAGTTGTTCCGTTGGGAATGGAATAAGAACAAAAACCTGTGTGGATTTAGCAAAAAGAACCAAGAGCAGTATTTCACTTGGCAGCCACACGGCTCTCAATTTACCATCCACGAAGACGTGCCTGACCAGAGTTTGGTCATCCGAATAAAACGCCCAGAGCATCTTGACAGAGACCAAGTTTTAAATGCCGTCGGGTTTGACAAAGATTGGGTGAGCGTCGAAAAGCGAAAAGGTTGATTCCGGCCTCCCCAAAAACCAAACCTGAACCCACCCCCACCAAACCGCATCGTTCATAATTCATCATTATCATTCTCAAATGGACATTACATCAATCATCATAGGCTTAGTGATCGGGGCCATAGTCGCCTACATCATTGCCAGCCTGACTACCAAGAAAGTCAATACGCAGAGCATCGAAGAGAGCAACCGCAAAGCCGATCTTGCCGTGCAGGAAGCCCGCCTTAATGCCAAGCGACTCACGGATGAAGCCTCCGTAGAGGTGGAAAAAGCGAAACTGAAAGCCCAAGACCTCATCTCCAAAGCCGAGGCCGAGAACGAGCGCGTGAAGCAGCAGAAAATCCAGGAAGCCAAAGACCGCTACGCGCAGATGAAGCAGGAAATAGAGGTCGAAAAGCAAAAACGGCAATTGGAACTCAAGGAATTGGAGATCACTATCGCTGCTCAACAGAGAGACGTGAAGGTGGAGAGCGATGCGCTGGATGCCCGATTCAAAGAGTTGGAAACCAAGCGCACGGAGGTGGACAACCGCGACCTCGAACTCATGGCACTGCGCGAAAACTTAGACAAGCAGGTGCAGATTGTGCAGAAGAAAAAGGAGGATTTGGACAAGGCCAACGAAGAGCGCATCAAGGCGTTGGAGAAAATCGCTGCCCTCACCCAGCAGGAAGCCAAAGACCAACTACTCGAACAAGTGCGGGCCAAAAGCGAGAGCGAAGCCCAGTCCATCGTGCGCGATGCGGTGACCCAAGCGAAACTCAACGCCAGCAAGGAAGCCAAAAAAATCGTCATCCAGACCATCCAGCGGATGGCCGCCGAGTTCACCATCGAGAACACGGTCTCCGTTTTCAACCTTGAAAACGACGAGATGAAGGGCCAGATCATCGGGCGCGAAGGCCGCAACATCCGCGCCCTCGAAGCCGCCACAGGTGTGGAGGTCATCGTGGACGACACCCCGGAGGCCATCGTCATCTCCTCCTTCGACCCCATCCGCCGCGAGGTGGCCCGCCTCTCGCTACAGCGCTTGGTGGCCGACGGTCGCATACACCCGCAGCGCATTGAAGAAGTGGTGGTGAAAGTGCGCAAGCAACTCGAAGAGCAGATCATGGAAATTGGTGAGCGCACCGTCGTCGAACTCAACATGCACGGCCTCAACGCGGCCCTCGTGCGCATGGTGGGCCGTATGCGCTTCCGCTCCTCCTACGGACAGAACTTGCTGAAACACAGCATCGAAACCGCCGAACTCTGTGCCATCATGGCCGCCGAATTGGGCCTCAATCCCAAGCAGATCAAAATGGCCAAACGCGCCGGCCTACTCCACGACATCGGCAAAGTGGCCGAGGAGGAGACCGAACTGAGCCACGCGCTGGTGGGCATGAAACTGTGTGAGCAGTACGGAGAGCACCCCGTCATCATCAACGCTGTGGGTGCTCACCACGATGAGATCGAGATGAACAACATCCTCTCGCCCATCATTCAGGCCTGCGATGCCATCTCCGGCGCACGGCCCGGTGCACGCCGCGAGATTCTGGAAAACTACCTCAAGCGCATCACCGAACTCGAAGACCTCGCCCGCAGCTACGACGGCGTGGCCAACGCATTTGCCATGCAGGCGGGCCGCGAACTGCGCGTCATCGTGGAGGCCGACAAAGTGACCGACCAGTACGCCGACGACCTCTCGTTCCTGATTTCGCAAAAAATCCAGGACGAAATGCAGTACCCCGGCCAGATCCGCGTCACGGTGATCCGGGAGAAGCGAGCGGTGGCGTTTGCACGATAACTGAATTGTAAGCCCAAACACCAGTTTCGGCTTGTTTT
>JAYSUY010000681.1:0-3928 GCA_043718855.1 Saprospiraceae bacterium
GCACCCACCCGGTGGAACCAACCGAGGGCGCGTTGGAAGTCTTCGGCTGGCTGCGCGAGCGCGACATCAAAATTGCCCTGAACACCGGTTTCTACCGCACGGTGACGGACATCATCCTCAACCGATTGGGCTGGCTGGCTGGCCTCGACCGCAACTATGTGGGGGGCGTAGGCTCTATCATCAACTTCTCCATCTCCAGCGACGAGGTGCCGCTCGGCCGACCAAAACCGTACATGATCCAGCGGGCCATGGAGGTTTTTGGCATTGAAGACTCCAAACAGGTGCTGAAAATCGGCGATACACCGGTGGACATTGAGGAGGGGCGGCAAGCGGGCTGCGCCGCCTCGTTGGTCGTCACCAACGGGACACACAGCCGGGAAGAGTTGGAGTTGCTGGGGCCTGATGGATTGCTGCGTTCACTGCGCGAATTACCGGAGTGGTTGGCCGGGCGAATCTGAAGATTTCTGGTTGGTTTTACTTTGTCAGATTAGGTTTGGAAATCTGTGCTGCTTGCATCTGTGTCATCTGTGTGCCAATACGTTACGCAATGGCACACAGATGACACAGATGCAAGCAGCACAGATTTTGCAGGTTCTTAAAATGACCAATTAGAATGAGATGCCAACCAAAAATCCTTCAATCATCCCCCACTCTACCCCACATAATCAGCCAAATACGCGAAATGCTCCGTCAGTTTTCCACCCTCCGTGAGCATACCTCGGCGCACCACCGCGCTCTCCTTGCCCAGCAGCAATTCAGGGAAAATCGCCCCCAGCAACTGCCGCCCGAAGAAGGCCGAAGCGTCGCGGGGCAGTTCGGAAGGCAAGTTGTCGATGGCCATCACATCCACCGAGCCGGGCGCGAAGGGCGGCACCTCCAGCCCCGTGGCGGGGTCGAAACCGTACACCGGATCAGCGATCTTACTGGCTTGCAGGGTGCAGGGTACTGACGAATGCGGCATCATGTCGCAAGTGATGTCGGCGATGGTTTTGATTTGAAAATCAGGCTGTTGCATTTCCTCGCGGGTAAAAAACGCGGGTGCCTTCGGGTCGTAAAAAATGCCGTTGATGAAAATATCCGTCTTCCGGTAGTAAGGCGCGAAGGTGCTGCGGTGGGCTGCGCCGTTTTTGTAAAAATCGCTTTTGTCGAAGGCCCCACCGTCTAGCCGGGTCACATAATCTGCTGCTTGCAGTTGGGTGAACACGGCTTCCGGGAAATCCTGTTCCAAAAATTCCTGCGCCGTCACCTGCCGGATACCAATGTCGCGCAGGTTTTTTACCGCACCCGAAGCCACGCGCCCCGTACCGGTGAGCACGATGCGGAGCGGTGGAAGTTGCAATTTTGCGTACACCTCCTGCACCTCGGCATAGTCGTGGCTTTCGCAGAGGCGTGGCAGCGCGAACAGACCCGTGCGCTGCCCGTACGTCCAGAGGCCGTTGTGTGCGCCCACCACCCCGGCATAAAAACCGAAGGCGATGAGCCGCTGGCCGCGCTCGTCGGTCAGCACCTCGTAGTCGATCAGCCGGATGTTTTTTTCCAAAATGGACCGCAGCAAGGGGCGGTTGTAGGGCTGCTTTTTGATGGTGTGGGAGAAGAACAGGTACGTTTTATCGGGTATGAGTCGCTCGATAGGCACCTCCTTCACACCGAGCAGCACATCGCACTGGCTGAGGTCGTGGCTGAGCGTCACGCCATGCTTGGTGTACTCTTCATCCTGAAAACACCGAACGGGCGACGGCTCTACGAGAAATTTAACCGGAAATTCAACTTGCGCTTCAGCGCACTGTTCGGGCGTGAGCGGCACACGCGCATCGGGCGGCACTTTGCCTTCCCGGATAATGCCGATTTTGATCATAACGTGGTGTGGTAGAGCGCGGGGTTGATGAGGTTGATGAGGATTTATACAGTTGATAATCAACCCTCAATAACCCCAAAAGGCAGCCCGCTGCATGGTTAGAGGCCGCAAAACTACGCTACCGAGCGGTATTTGGACCCATTGGAGGTTCGACTCGAAGTCGAACCTCCAATACGACCCAGTAACCAGCAACCTATGCCTCACACTTTCGCCAACTTCCACTTTCCTCTTCGGAACACCCATATCGCAGCGACCGCCATGATGGATTCTGCCGTCACGATGGCCCAGTAAACGCCCAATTGGCCCCAATTCCAGTGCAGGGCGAGCAGCCAGGCCAGCGGTGTTTCGATCAGCCAAAAACAGACGAAATTGAGCAGCGTAGGCGTGTAGGTATCGCCTGCGCCGTTGATGGCCTGCGAGATGATCATGCCGTAGCCGAAAAACACGTAGCCGCCCGCGATGATGCGCAGTGCCAGTGACCCGGCTTCCACTGCCGAGGGTTCTTGGGTAAAAATCTGGATGAAAAACGGCGCGAACGAGACATACACCACACTCACGATGGCCATGAAAATCATGTTGAAATACGCAGCCCGCCAAGCCGACTTTTCAGCCCGATCTGGATGCCCGGCACCAAGATTTTGGCCCACCAGCGTAGCGGCAGCGTTGGCCATGCCCCACGAAGGCAGGATGGTGAAAATGACGATGCGGATGGCGATGGTGTAGCCCGCCACCACGTCCTTGCTGATTTGGCCGAGGATGTAGATCATAAAAATCCAACTGGCCGACGCGATCAGGTACTGCCCCGTGCTGCCCGATGACAGGCGCAGCAGGTTGCCGATCACGGCCCACTGGGGGCGCAACATGGCGAGCCGCAAGCGCACGATGCGGCCCACTTGAAACAGGTGCCACAACTGGTAGCACACCCCGATGGAACGGCCGATGGTGGTGGCCACTGCCGAACCCACTACGCCCATCGCTGGGAATGGACCCCAGCCGAAAATCAGCACCGGACACAGCACGATGTTCACCGCGTTGGCGAGCCACAAAGCCCGCATGGCAGTGGCGGCATCGCCCGCGCCCCGGAAGATGCCGTTGAGCATCCAGAGCAGTAGGATGGGCAGGTTGCAGGTCAGCAGGATGCGGGTAAACTGGTAGCCAGTAGCCGACACGCTCTCGTCGCTGGCCATGAGGCGCAGGATGTCTTCGGCAAAAAACCAGCCCGGCACAGCGATGAGCGCGGAGATAACCAGTGCAATGACAATGGTTTGTGCCCCGGCTCGTGCTGCCGCATCGCGGTCGCCCTCGCCAATGCGCCGCGCCACCATCGCGGTGGCTGCCGCGCTCAAGCCGATGGCGATGGAATACACGAGCGTCAGCACTGACTCGGTGAGGCCGACGGTGGCGACGGCTTCGGGGCCAATTTTAGCGACGAAAAAAATATCCACTACGGCAAACAGCGACTCCAGCGCCATCTCCAAAATCATGGGGATGGCCAGCAGCACGATGGCCCTGTCAATGCGCCCGGTGGTGAAGTCTTGCTCTTCGCCATTGATGGCTTGGCGCACCACGCGGCGGATGCGTTGGTAGGGGGTTTCTTTTCGTGAAATACCTGTCATGGATAGGTCGTGGGTGAGCGGATACAAGGCTTGGCGGAGCCTACAAAAGTCTTAAAATTGTTGGAGAGTGTTGCAGTTTTTAAAACAAAAAGTATAAAATTTGTTGCGATTTCAAGTTGCTGTTTTCAACCCACGAATGAATTGGTGGGTTGAAAACGAGGCACTTTCGCTTAACTAAGGAACGGGTGAATAATAACTTGGGAATTGCAGGTAGGTTAGTTTTTACTCAGATGGGCTATCTTTTTGCGCGAATAGTGGGGCTATTTAAACAAAAAGATAGCCTGTTTGGGTGAAAAGGAATCACATCAAATTGACAAGTTATTATTCACCCGTTCCTAATTCTACTTTGTTAGATTAGGGAAAAACGAATTGTCATATCGTAGCGAAGCGGAGATATCTACACAACCCGGACTCAGGTGACCTCCCAAAAGGCTTGGCTTGTGTGGATGTCTCCGCT
>JAYSUY010000682.1:0-11351 GCA_043718855.1 Saprospiraceae bacterium
CAGGCTCCGGAAAAAGCCCCGCCACCATCAACAGCCGACATTATTTTTCAATCCACCGACGGCGGGCAGACGTGGCAGGATGCCAGTGCCGGACTGCCCAAAGATTTAGGCGTCGAGAGTATTTTTGTTGGCGGTGGGGAAGTCTTTTTGAGTCATGAAAAAGGGGTGTATCGCAACAGCAGCACTGCTACCGCTGCTCCGAAATGGCAAGAAGAGTTTTTCTTGGGCCAACGAGTCAGAGATGTTTTCGCAGGTAAGGCCGGGGCGTACGCCTCTATTTACCTGAAAGGTTTTTTTCAAAACCTACCTGGCACTGGTATTTGGAAACCCGTGTACACTAATTTGACAGACAAAACGGTACGCACTATTTTGGAAGCCCCGGACGGTGCCATTCTCGTCGGCTGCAACAACGGTATTTTCAAATCTGCCGACGGCGGGAAAACTTGGAAGCACGTCTATGACGGAAATATGATCACCAACCTCGTTGCAGCGAATGGTGTGCTGCTCGGTGGCGGCTACCAGGGCGTTTTGCGCTCTACCGACGGTGGCGAGCACTGGGATTGGGCGTTGAAAGGCGATGGGATGACCCAGAAAGCCGGATTTATTGAGGATCGGTTTGTCGCCATTACCCGCAGCTTCCGCAGCGAAGGCCCGTGGGTGGTCAAGCCCGACTCTGATGGGATGGCAAACAGCCTGTTTTCGTCCATTGATGGCGGCAAAACTTGGCAGCACCTTGATGGTGCACTTCCACCCGTCAAGGATATCAACGACCTCGAACAGGCCGATGGAAAACTCTTTTGCAGCTGCGACACCGGTATTTACCGCTCCTCCGACTGGGGCAAAACATGGGAACTCGTATTCTCCTCCGACGGCAAAAAAAGGATCGAATTGAGTGTTTCAGGCAAAGCAATTTATGCCCTAAAAGTGTCCAGCGGCTGCTAATGCCATGATTGTCACCCATTGGAGGTTTGACTCAAAGTCGAACCTCCAATTTCGCCAAAGCGTTCGTTGTAGACCTAATCACCGGTTTTGGATTGCGCTTTCATCCTTTTACAAATCCGTTACATCGTTTTACACCCGAAAAGCCGCTGGACAAAAGCCCCGCCCCACCTTTGTCGCATTGTTTCACCAACCAAACAGAGTCCATGCGTATCCTCACTTTTTTGCTCTTTTCGCTACTTTTCTTTGCCTGCCAGCAGAATCAACTAAAAACTCACCCTCTGGAAGCCAGTATCAGCTCTGGCACATGCTGCCAGCAGGCACCGGAAAAAGCCCCGCCATCTGCCACCAACGTCATCTTTCAATCCAGCGATGGCGGGCAAACGTGGCAGGACATTAGCGCTGGTCTGCCCGAAAAATCGGAGCCTGGCGGCGTTTCCACTGACAGGGGTGAGGTCTTTGTGAATTATGACAGCAAATTGTACCGCAGCAGCAGCGGTGCTGCTACCCCAGCATGGCAACAAGATATTTTGCTGGAAGAACGCATCGGAGGCATTTCTTCCGGCCGGGCTGGGGCGTACGTTGGTGTTTACCTGAGCGGGTTTTATCAAAATATACCCAGAACCGGCATCTGGAAACCCGTGTATACTACCTTGAAAGACAATACGGTACGCAGTATTTTAGAAACACAGGATGGGAACATTTTCATTGGCTCTGACAACGGCATTTTCAAATCCGCCGATGGCGGGAAGACTTGGAAACAAGTCTACGATGGTGATATGGCCTTGAGCCTCACTGCTGTAGATGGAGCACTGATCGCCGGCGCGGGGGGCGTGTTGCGCTCCACTGACGGCGGCAAACACTGGGATTTAGTACTGAAAAGTGATGGTGCGGTACTGAAAACCGCACTCTTTGAGAACCGCCTTGTTGCCATGAACCGCATCAAACGCGGTGAAGGCCCCTGGCAGGCTGCTGCCAGCCGCGACGGCATGACGACTGTGCTGCACAGTTCTGCTGATGGAGGTAAGACCTGGCAACGCCTGGATGAGAATCTTCCGCCAGTTCGGGATATTTATGACATTGAGCAGGCGGGTGGAAACCTTTTTTGCAGCTGCGACACGGGTGTTTATCGCTCCTCCGACTGGGGCAAAACATGGGAACTCGTGCTTCCTTCCGACGGCGAGAAGCCGATCGAATTGGCTGTTTCGGGCAAAGTAATTTATGCCGTAAAAGTATTCAGCGGCTGTTGATGCCATGATTGAATGCCACGAGATGCTGTTTTAGGGCAAAAAATAAGGGGCAAAAACTAATGTACGCGACATCGCGATTAGTTTTTGCCCCTTGCTTTTTGCTCTTTGCTCATCAGTGCCTGCCCCACAATTCCACCACGCCCTTGCCGCGGGCCAAATTCTTGGTATCGTACCAGAACACGACCTTTTGGATCACGCGCTTGTTGCCCGGCAGATCAATCACGCGGGTTTCGCCGCCAGCGCGGATGTTGGTGCGCACCTCAATCTCGTCCACTTGGCCGTTGCCGTAGTGCACCACGATTTTGTGCAGGTTGATCGGGCTGCGCTTCACGCGGATTTTTATGCCAGTAAAAGTGCCTTCGCGGGAAGTCACCTGCACTTCGTCGCGGTCGAGTGCGTAGTCCACTTTTTTCACACCCAGCAGTTCCCAAGGGCGAGCAGTTTGGAGTTCGGTCACGCTTGAGGCGAGAAAAGTTTGCGGCTCCAAGGGAGCCAGTTGAAAAGACATAGCGAACAGCGTGACGCTGAGGATGGGGAGTAATCGGATTTGATGTAGGATGCTCATGTTGAAGCGTTTTGATGAGTGGTGAATGTTGGGCTTGGATGAATGGAACCTCGCTTCGTTTAATCGGCCACCTTCTTTTAACGCCGCTTTAGTGGTTGTTTAAGTTTTCATACTGAATACGAAGAGTCCCCGGTTACTGTGTCCAGATTACCGCACCACCACCTTCCCCGTCACCCGCTTCACCTCGCTCAGTATCTCGTAGCCGTACACCCCGGCGGGCAGGTTCGGGCCCTCAAACTGCACCGAGCCGCTCAGGTTTTTGCCAAAGCGGAAATCGCCGGAGTGTTGTTCGCCTATGTTTGGCTGAGAGGCATAAGCGCCTCAAAAAATCGTATTCACTTCTAATTCCAAACCACTCAGCACCAAAGATTTAACTATGCCTTCTTCTGCTGCAAACGAGTACAGCCGGTAGCGGTTATCCTCCATTCGATACACCTCCACGCTGCGGGCCGAGGGGTCCACGATCCAGTATTCGCGCACGGCAAACTGCTCGTAGATGTCTTTTTTATCACCTCGGTCTTTGCCCGCTGTGCCTTTTGAGAGGATTTCGATGACCAAGTCGGGTGCACCCACCACGCCGTTGTTTTCCCGGATGACGAAGTCGCGCTCGTGGCTCACAAACAGGATGTCGGGCTGGATGCCCGCGTTGTTCTCGTCGAGGTACACATCGTAGGGGGCACAGAACAGCTCGCCCAATTTGTGTTCTTCGTTGAAGCGGTCCAATTGCCGCGTGAGTTTGAGCGATGTCCGCTGGTGCGGAGTGTTGGGAGAAGAGCGTCTCACGATTTCACCATTCAGAAGCTC
The DNA here is from genome assembly GCA_043718855.1 of Saprospiraceae bacterium. GTDB lineage: Bacteria > Bacteroidota > Bacteroidia > Chitinophagales > Saprospiraceae > M3007. The sequence continues at coordinate 3,559 of JAYSUY010000682.1, forward strand.
ATAAAGCCCCGTGTCGCCCTCCGGGATGTCCATGTTCATCAGGTCTGCGTAAGTCATTTTTTGGCTCAAACCTTCTGCTTCCATAGCGTAGAGCGTGTCGTTTTTTTGAAAAAACCGCACGAGGTGAGCCGTGCTGCATAGCAAAAGTAAGGAATTGCGTCTCACCGCACCACCACCTTCCCCGTCACCCGCTTCACCTCGCTCAGTATCTCGTAGCCGTACACCCCGGCGGGCAGGTTCAGGCCCTCCAACTGCACCGAGCCGCTTAGGTTTTTGTTCAACAACATTTTGCCCGTCACGTCGTACAGCCGCAGCCGGTAGGGGTCTTCCGTTGGAGTCAGGATGCTCAGCGGCTGGCCGGGTGCCAGCGGGTTGGGAAACACCGACCACTCAGCGCCAGCGGCGTTGAGTACCACCGAGCGTACGGGCGAGAGCGAAGCCTTTCCATCCGAGTCCAACTGGCGGAGGCGGTAGTAATTTAAGCCCGTAAAAGGTTGTTGGTCAGTAGTTTCGTAGTTGGCTAAGCCGCTGCCAATACGGGCCGTCACTTGGCCGATGGGCGCGAACGCCAAGCCGTCCCGGCTTTTTTCCACCACAAAATGCGACACGTCGGCAGTCTGATTCACCGACCAGTAGAGCCGCACCGAACTGTTGTCTTGCAGCGCAGCCCGGAAGTCGAGCCACTCCACCGGTAGCGGGCCGCTGCTGCGGGTGATGACAAACTGGCTGAACGACGACTGGCCGTTGCCCGCCGAAAACGACACCGCGCCCAAGCCATTCGCGCCCGGCACCACCAAGTCGCCATTGTCCACCGAGTTGCCCCAAGTATTGCCATCAGCAGTGCTGCCGCGCTTGAACAGGTGGTAGCCCGCCGGGTCGGCACCCGCTTCGATGGTGCCGATGCGCTCGAAGCGGAGAGAATCCAGCGCAGCGAAGGTGGCGTTAGTGCCGTAGTTGTTCACCGCCCAGTAGGCAGAGCTGTGAGGGTCGGCATTGGGTAGTTGGTCGGGAGCGAGGTTGATGCGGCTCACACAAAGTTCGCCGTTGGGGTAGGGGCCAGTGGCGGGGAAACCGAGCGTGAGGCCAGTGGTGCCGAAGTTGTAAGCGCCGCCCGCCGTGACGGTGAGCCGCTGGCTGGTGCCGATGCCCACCGGAGCGGTGCTGGTGCTGCGGGCCGCGCTGCCCACGAGGGAGGCGTGGCGGGTGGCTACGCGGTCGAGTACGCGCCCGCTGGCTTCGTTGAACTGGTAGTAACTCACCAGGTTGGGGAAGTCGGCGGGTTTTTTCGTGAGGTGCATGAGTTCGCGCACCTCGTTCTGTGTCAGCGATTTATTAAAAATACAGACCTCCTCGATGCCACCCTTCATGTAGCGACCACCCCAGCCCCGGTAGTTGCCGAGGCGGGCAGTTTCGGAGAAGTTGATAAGCGGCACTGCGAAGGCGTGAGTCGCTCTGCGGCCATTGAGGTAGATCGAGATGCTGTCAGGCGTGACTACCATCACCACATAACTCCACTCGTTGGGCGGGGCTTTGAGGCCGCTATCCCACCACCAGGCGCCACCAGAACCCCAGTGAAAGCCGAGGTGGTTGGTATTGGGCAGGAAATTAAAGCCTGCCACGTCGCCGTCGTGCATGAAAATGGCGCTGTACTCTGGTTGGATGCTGTCGGGTTTTACCCAAGCGGTGATGGTGATGGTGTTCGTGTTCAGGTTCAGCGGCGGTAGCGCGACGTAGCCCTCGTTGGTGTTGCCACCCAGCGTGACGGCTCGATCGGGTATCGTGTCGGCTTCGCAGCCGTTGCTGACTTGCACGTTCAATGATTTGATGTGCTGGCCGTTGAGTGCCATGAAGGCCGCGTAGTTGCCCGGTGCGCCGAACACCACTTTCGGGTTGCGGACATTGGTGGCGCTGACGTACTGGGGGGCGGGGTTGAAGGCCCAGTCCCAAGTCGTGTTGGCATCCTGTTTCACCACCGAGTAGTCGTCGAAGTACACTGTGTCGCGAGCGCAGTTGGTCTCCAGAGTGCTGGCGATGGGCTGCGCGATGACGGACGATGGCTCGAACAAATCGCTTTCCCACACCCCGAAACCCCAGCAGCCGTTGCGGATTTTGCCGTCGCGGTAGAAAGGTTTGAGGCGGTTGGTCTCTGCGCTCACGGGCAGGCCGAAACTGAACGGTATCCAGTCGGGGAAAATGTTGTTTCGGTAAAAAACGCCACCAGCGGTGCCGAGGTAGATGCCGCCATTGGTGCCGTACTGGGCCATGATGTTGGTGACGCGGAAGCCGTTGAGTGTACTGGTGGTCAGGTTGAGCCAACTTTGTCCGCCGTCGAGCGACTTGAAAATTTTGTTGGCATTGTTGCCGTAAGTGACTGCTACCCAGAGGATATCTTCGTTTTCTGCGCTCACGGCCATTTTCACCCGGTCGTTGTTGTTGCTGCCGTTGGTGCTGAGTGGGCTAAGTTGGAGCCACGATTGGCCGCCGTCGTTGCTGCGCCACATGGCATCGTCGGTGCCGTCCCATTGTGAGCAGTAGATCACGTTGGGGTTGGCGCGGCACACCTCGATTTCGAACACCTCGTTGTCGGCATTTCCCGGAAAAGTGTGGAGCGCGGTGTACGAGGTGCCGCCGTCGGTACTTTTCCAAATTTTGTTGTCCTGCCCGATGTACACCACGTTCCAGCAGCGGGGGTCCCAGGCCATCTCGCTGTTGGCGTAGTAGGCGTAACTTTCGTTGGGAAAAAGGCCGACGGAGAACGCGCCCACGCCGTCGTCGAAGCCGCCCAGCAGGCGGTAGCCGCCGATGTCGGAAAAGTAGGTTTTGCGGTTGTCGCCGGGGTTGACGTAGCCTGTGGGCGACTCTGCGCCGCCCATGCGGTAGAATTTTCCCGCAGGGAAACTTTGGTGCCACGCCATGTTGCCGTTGTGGTAGCGGCCGCCCACCAGCACGTCCTCGTTCCAGCCCGCGTCGAAGCCCCAGAGGTCAGCCCCGGAGATGCCGTTCATGCGGGCTACGATGCTTTCTGCGAAATTGCTGGAGTAGTTCAGGCCGCCGTCGGTGGCGATCCAGAGGTCGGTACCCGATGCGGCGAGGGCCTGCATATCAGGGTGGCTCCAGGGGAGGCCGCCGACGTAACTGCCGAGCGCTTGCCAGGTCTGCCCGCCATTGCTGCTCTGAAACCACGAAGTGCCGCCCGCGATGAGTTCATTTTCATTGGCCGGGTTCACCACGATGGCCATGTCGTAGAAGCCCTGCTCGAAACCGCTGAACAGGCCATTGTGGGTCATCAAGTTGGTGTGTGTGGGGATGGCGTAGGCGACTGGGCTGTTGCCGATGGCTCCGGTCGGGTGGGTGTTGGCCCAAGTGCCGCCGCCGTTGGTGCTGACGTACACGCCGACGTAGCCCTTGAGGTTGGAGCCGCTGCCGATGATGTAGGCGTAGATTTTTTGGGCGTTGTTGGGGCAGGTGGCGAACATGACTCCGGTGCACTCTTCGCCCGCTGCGGGCGACCACCAGCCGGTGTTGGAGTTGCTGAACGAGGCACCGAAGTCGGTGGAGATGCGGAAATCGGAACCGTTGCCGCTCTTGCGGGCGGTGAACACGGTGTTCGGGCTGCCGACTTTAAATTCTACGGCCCAAGTTTCCTGTTGATGGATTTTTGACCAAGTTCCGCCGGAGTTGTCGCTGCGCAGCAGACCTTTTTCGCTGGCGGCCAGTATGATGGCGGGGTTGGTGGGGCAGATGGCTAAGTCGTTGACCCAGAGGTTGTTTTCGGTGTAAACGGTGGTCCAAGAGTTGCCAGCATCTATGGATTTGATGATTTTCCCGCCGGTGGTGGCGTACACGGTGGCGGGCGTGGTGGGGTGAATTTTTACTGCGCCAAATGCGCCGTGCAGCACACTCTGGGTGAGCAGTCGCCAAGTGAGGCCCTTGTCGGAGGTGATCCAGAGGCCGCCTGTTTCGCCCCCGGCGTACAGCACGTTGGGGTCGGAGGGCGCGATGTCGATGCAGTAGATGTTGGTCTGCCAAGTGACTTCGGTGGCACCGTCGGTGTCGTAGGTTTGTTTGGGGCCGACGAAGGTCCAGCCGAAGTTGCCGCCGCGCTCTGCCACGCCTTGAGTGTTCCGCGTTGTCAGCACCGCCGCCTCTTTTGTCGCCATCTCCTCCACCGTCGGCACCTTCACTGTGCCGTCGGCTTGCATGAGCGGGCGTGCCCAGTGCATCCAGCGTTTGTAATACTGGGTGTAGCTGTTTTTCTCAAAAGTGTGGCTGCTGTAGTGGGCAGTGTAGGTTTGCTCTACGGCGTACACGTTGGGCACGTCGTCTTGCATGAGCAGCATCCACTGGGGCGCGTCGGGGCCGATGTGGATGGGGTCGGGGCGTTGTTGGGCTTGTAGGGAGTAGGAGAGGAAAATGAGGAGTAAAAGGGTGCAGAACCGGACGAGATAATTCATGGAAAAAATACGGTAAGTGGTTAAAGCCGTAAAATTCCTGAAAATTTGGCGAGCGGTGGGAGTTTTGAGGGAGATGTCCGCTTTTTTACACAAATAGAGCAAGCACCTACACCGAGCAGCGGTACAAGTTAGTGGCCATCCTTGAAGCCACCGATGTGCTGAAATCAGTGGGGCTGGAAGGTTTTGAACTGGATTTGGCGGAGGTTTTTCGTAACGAATGACGACTGACGACCATGACGAATGACGCTCCGCCCCCAATTTTAAGCCCCCTTTAAGCCCCCTCCCTTTTGCGTTCCCGACCTTCGTGCTTGGTTTTTAAACTTTAATACCATGCACAGCAAAATCCTGTGGAGCCTTCTGACTCTGCTCCTTGCGGGCAACGCAACCGCCCAAACCACTACTCCCGCCGATACCTTGCCTACCCGCGCCCTGCGGGAAATTAACATCAAAGCCGAGCGCAGCACCATCGAGCGGCTGCCCCAAGTGAGCGGCACCTACCTCTGGTCGGGCAAAAAAAGCGAAGTCATCAATCTTCAAAACATGGACGCGAACATCGCGGAGAAAACGCCCCGACAGATTTTTGCCAAAGTACCCGGCGTGTTCGTGTACGACATGGACGGCACGGGCAACCAGACCAACATCAGCACACGCGGTCTCGACCCGCACCGAGGCTGGGAATTCAACATCCGCACCGACGGAATTGTCACTAATTCAGATATTTACGGCTACCCGGCCAGCCATTTCAGTCTGCCGATGGAGGCCATCGGGCGCATCGAACTGGTGCGCGGCACCGGGGCCTTGCAATACGGTGCACAGTTTGGCGGAATGCTCAACTACTCGCTCAAAACGCCCGACACCACCAAAACCATCGGCTTGGAAAGCATCAACTCGGTCGGTTCCTACGGCTTGCTGAGCAGTTACAACGCCGTCGGCGGCAAGGTCGGCAAGGTGCAGTACTACGCTTTTTACAGCAAGCGCGTGTCCAGCGGCTACCGCCAAAACAGTGGGTCGGACTACGACGGGCAGGGTGTGGTGCTGAGATATTTGCCTTCGGCAAACGTCGCGCTGCGGGCCGAACTGCTCCGCTCCAACTACACCTACCAGATACCCGGCCCGCTCACCGATGCCATGTTCGCCGCCAATCCGCGTCAGTCCACCCGCTCGCGCAACTACTACAGTCCCGAAATCTACGTCCCCTCGCTTGCCGCAGACTGGAAAATCAACTCCCACACCCGCCTGAGTTGGACGGCTTCTGCCGTGCTGGGCGAGCGCCGCAGCGTCCAGTTCGACCGTACAGCCAACGTCGTGGATGCCATCAATCCCACGACTCTTGCTTATGCCGGGCGGGTGGTGGATATTGACAATTTTAACAGTTACAACACCGAGTTGCGCCTCCTGCACGAGTACGGTTTTTTGGGTAAAACTTCCACGCTTACCGCTGCCGTGCAGTACGTCCACAACGACCTGAACCGCCAGCAGCAGGGCCGAGGCACCAGCGGCACGGGCTTCAACCTGACGATTGATCCGGCCATCGGTTGGGGCCGCGACCTGTGGCTGCGCAGCCGAAATGTGGCATTTGCAGTGGAAAACAAATTCCAACTCAGCCGAAAACTATCGGTCAGCCCAGGTGTCCGCTACGAGTCGGGCCATTCCAAACTGTCTGGCACCACCACTTACTACGACGACGACAAGGATTTGCCCAACACCATCCAGCGCAACTTCCCGCTGCTGGGCATCAGCACAGAGTATGCAGTTAGCCAGCGCCAGTCGCTGTACGGCGGTTTTTCGCAATCCTACCGCCCGGTGATTTTCAAGGACATCATCCCTGGCACCGTGTATGAAAAAGTGGACAAGGACTTGGAGGATGCCTACGGCTACAATGCCGAGTTGGGCTGGCGCGGTGCTGCGGGTGGCTTCAAGTGGGATGTCGGCGCATTCGCCTTGCAGTACAACAACCGCCTCGGCAACCTTGCCCAGTACGATGCTGAGCGCGACACTTTTGTGCTGTACCGCACCAACATCGGCGACTCGCGCACCTACGGGCTGGAGATGTTTGTGGAGTACGGTATACGCCTCGGCGACGCGGTGTTTGCCAGCATTTTCACTTCCACCTCGTATTTCAGTGCTAAATATCTGGGCGATTCCATTCGCATCAACGGCCAGCAAAACCGCAGCATCGAGGGCAAGCGGGTGGAAAGTGTGCCCAAGTGGATCAGTCGCAACGGCTTGAACGTGAAGTACAAAAACCTGAGTGCATCGTTGCTGTACAGCTACACGGCTGAATCTTTTGCCGACCCGCTGAACACCGTGGAGCCTTCGGCTACCGGCGGTGTCGGCATCGTGCCGGCTTATGGCTTGCTCGACTTGAACGCCACATGTCGAGTGCGCAACCTGACGTTCCGCCTCAGTGTGAACAACCTGACGAACAAGCAGTATTTCACCAAACGCCCCACGTTTTACCCCGGTGCCGGGGTGTGGCCGTCGGATGGGAGGAGCGTGGTGGTGTCGGTGGCGGTAAGAATTTGATTGAATGTGGTCAATGTGAGCGACTCACATTGACCACATTCCCCCACATTTTTCACATTGACCACATTTTTCAAGTTTTTTCACAGCAGATCACCAGAGCGGGCGGGATGTTGAGCGCGATGAGATCCACATCAACATTGCCAAACACCCGGCGGTAGAACGGCACCAGCAGCGGCGAGTAGTGAAACTGGATGAACAGGCCGCCGGGCCGAAGCCACGCCTGGCACTCGCGGGTGATGCCCTCGGCCAGCGCCTCTGGCAACATCACAAAGGGGATGCCCGACACGAAGTAGTCCACCTCGCTGATGCCATGCTCGGCAAAGTGGGCCTCCATATTTTCTGCCGAATCGTGGATGAGCGTCAGGCGCGGGTCGTGGAGCGTGGTGCGGAGTTTTTCCACAAACACTTCGTTGATCTCGAAGATGAGCAGGCGGGCATCCGGGGCGAGCCTGTCGAGGATGTAGCGGGTGATCACGCCGTCGCCAGGGCCGAGTTCTACCACAACGCGGGCTTTCGTCGGGTCAATTTTTTCTGCGATACGACGGCAGAGGAATCGTGAACTGGGTGCAACGCTGCCAGTGGAGCGCATGTTACGGATGCCTTCGCGCAGGAAACCGAAGCGTTGCTGGATGGTGGTCTGCATAAATGTTAGCGGGTGGTAAGTACTACGACACAAATGTCTCGCAAAGGCGCAGAGGCGCAAAATTTTGACACTGAACACTTTGTGCCTCTTCGCCTTGGCGAAATAACCTAAATAGGACTTTCGCAAAACCCTGAAAGGGTTGAACGTGAATAGCCCCGGATGCAATCCGG
>JAYSUY010000683.1:0-3920 GCA_043718855.1 Saprospiraceae bacterium
CATCGGAGTCAGGCGGTGACTTCAAGTTACCGCCTGACTTGCGGGACAGCCTACTTGCCCAGCCACTGCCCGCCTATTTGAGCGCGTCCGGCTCCGTCATGGGCGACATGTCATGCCTACAATTGGCCCTGCGCGGCGATGTCGGCGCGTTGCAAACCGGCCCCGCTTTCCTTCCGGCATTCGGCCCACCCCTGCAATTTGACCTGAGCGGCACCCTGACCCATGCGAGCAATCCCGACAGTCTCGGCATGGATTTGCAGATACGCCAGTTGGACGCGCCCCGCGATTTCTTCGCTTTTTTGAATCTCGAAGGCGCTCAACTCCCCGACCTCACACAGGCTACGGGCACCCTGCGCGGTACGCTGGCTGCGCTTCAAACCGACTTGAAATTCAATGCCCAGCGCGGCGGAGCCACCAGCCAGTTGGCTTTCAAAGGGCTGCTGAAAAATGTGGACGCGCCCGACCAGTTGGGCTTCGATGTAACTTTTGACGGCTCGCTGGCCCGTGCTGAACTGCTGGGCTATGTACCCGATTCGGTAGTCACAGATGTACTGCGCTTGCCCGATTTTGTGCAAATCAATGGTCAGGCGCGGGGTACCGTGCAGGACGCAGCCGCCAAAGCCAGCATCGGGCTGGACAATCTGGGAAAAATCTTATTGGACGGTACGCTGCGCGACAGCACCTACCTGATGGATTTGGCGGCCCAAAACCTGCGCGTCAGCCAGTTGGCGGTGGACACTACGCTGCGTCCGCTCAAAATGCTGAGCCTCAACGCCCGCGTCACAGGTACAGGCTTTCAATTTGGCGAAACCGCCCGCGTCCAGTTGGCCGGAAAATTTGACTCCATCATTTGGGACAACCTCGTGCTGCGCGACATCACGCTGGATGCCGACGTGAATGGCAAACGATTCACCGGCGGCTTCCAATCGCCCGATGAACGGATGGCCGTGCGGGTGCGGGCTTCGGGCGATTTTAGCACCGCCATCCCGCTGCTGGAAACCGACATCGCGCTGAATTGCGTCGACCTCCGCGCATTCGGCTGGTCCAACCGCCCCACCACGGCGTGTATGCGCATCCGCTCACGTTCCGAGGGCTTGTCGGTGGATACGCTGACGGCCCATGTGACGGTAGAAATGATTGATTTGCAGTACGATACCGTACACATTCGCCCCGGTGACCTGACGCTGGATGTCAAATTGGACAACCGGCAGAACAACATCGCTGTCGCTTCTGACTGGCTGCAAGGCGAGATCAAGGGCTACTTCTCGCTCGCAGATTTGCCCACCACCATCGCCAACATCGGGGAGCAGTACTTCGTGGTGGACCGTACGGCTTACGTGCCGCGAGTGGGTACTGATTCGCTGTCGGTGGAGTTTCACCTGCTGCGCCCGGATGTGCTGACGACGGGCCTTGTGCCGGGCCTGACCCAACTCGGCCCGGTGCATCTGGAAGGCTCGTTGGTGGGGCCGCGCAATTATTTCAACTTAGCCATCCAAGCACCGCGCATTGTGTACCAAAATTGGGACGTAGACTCGCTGAACGTGCGGGCCTACGCGGGCGACACGGCGGCGTTGTTCGTGCTGACTACGCCTTTGGTGAAGCGCGGCGAACAAGATTTTATAGAAAATGCTGTGCTGAACGGGCAGTTTCGGGCCAACGTCGCCAATGCCTCGTTCACGGCCAGCAGCGACGATGGGCGTGAGCGATTCTTGCTCGCCGTGCAAGCCTTGCTGAACGGCAAAACCAAAGAAACCGTAGTCATGTTGGCTCCGCGCCAAGTCATTGATTTCAAAGAATGGTCGGTGGATGCCGGAAATCAAATTCGCATCGCGCCGGGCGGTGTGGAGGTGAAGAAATTCACGATGACCGGCGACGGCCAGTCCATCCAGGTGGAAGGGGCGACGCGCAAACTGGCGAAGGGCAAAACTGGGTTGGACTTTGCGGTGGACATTGACCGCCTGAACTACAACAACTTCGACATTTACATCGCGGGGATACTGCGCGAATTGGGCGGTTGGGCCGATGCGCACCTGAAAATCAAAGGCACCACCGATGCTCCGCAGGTACGCGGCAAAATGCAGTTCCACGAAACCTTTTTTACACCTACGGCGACCAACGTGCGCTACTCGTTGAGCGAAACGCCCCTCGAATTTACAGAATCGGGCATCTCATTAGACGGCCTCAGCCTGCGCGACCCGTTTGGCAAAACGCTGGAAATCAATGGCAAACTGACCACTACCGACTGGGCAAACATCCAGACCAACCTGACACTGCACGCCGATCGCTGGCAGGTGCTCAACTCCACCAAGCAGCAGAATCCGGTGTATTTTGGGGAATTGTACGTCTCGCTTGACGGCACGGTGCGCGGCCCTATAAGCCAACCAGACATCCGGGTGGTAGTGAAAACCGCCAAAGAATCCAGTTTTACTTACGTGTACGATGTGGCTACGCAGGCTTTGCAGCATGAGGGCATTGTGTTTTTTATAGCGCCGCCGCGCCAGTACATGCGCCCGGCCATCTATGACGCGCCGGTCAATATCCAACCGTTCACGCTGAGCGCGAGCATCGAAATTGACTCCAACCTGACCATCAGCAGCGTGATCAACCCCGTCACGGGCGACGATTTTCGGGGCCGAGCGACGGGCCAACTGCAATTCGACTTGCTCTCCAACGGCAACATGACCCTGGCTGGTCGGGTGGAGTTGGTGCGCGGTGTGTACAATTATTCCTACCAGTCGGTGGTGAAGCGCAGCTTCGAGGTGACGACGGGCAGCACGATCACTTGGACGGGCGATGCGCTCCGCCCAGAACTTGACTTGAAAGCGCGATATCAGTTCAAGGCTTCGCCTTATCCGCTGGTAGTCAATCAGTTGTCGTCGGCTTCAGTAGAAGAGGCTGCCCTCTACCGCAGGCCACAGAAGTTTTTTTTACAAACTACCCTGAGCGGTTCGGCGACGGAACCGGATGTCAATTTTCAGTTTGTTTACCCTTCTGCTGAGATACAGGAAAGCCTCGGTGCTAACTTTGGCAACCAGCAGGAGGGCCTGGTGCAAAGTGCGTTGAGCAACGTGAACCAGGACAAAAATCTGTTGTCGCGGCAAGTGTTCGGGGTGTTGCTGCTGCGCAATTTTATCGGCGAATCCATCGGCACCACTACCACCATCAGCGGCGGCAATCCCCTGCAATCGGGCCTGAGCAATTTCCTGACCGGACAACTCAACGCGCTGGCCGATCAGTACCTGACTTTTATTGACGTGGATTTGGCCACGACGGAGGGCGCGACTAATACGGGTGCCAGCCAGGCTGAAGGCACGACCAACTATCAACTTCGTTTGCAAAAATCGTTTTTTGAAGACCGGCTGACCTTCAAACTGTCGGGCGGCACCTCGGTGGGAGGAGCAAACGGCGACGACGTACACAGCGCATTAGAAAATGCCTCGGTGGAGTACGCCCTGACCCGCAACGGGGAATTGAAAGTCACCGTGTTCTCGGAGCGGGGATTTGAACTGCTCAATGCCTCGTCGGCGAACTTGCGGAACTCTGGAGCGGGGCTGATTTTGAGCAAGGAGTTTGGGGGGAGGAAAAGATGAGCATGTGAGAATCTTGTAATTATCCTCCCAAATTGTGTAATACTCTCCCTTACAAACCTGCGCAAATTTGACGCGTGAAAAGTCATTCACATTTTAAAGTAAAAAAATGAAAGAACTATCAAGTTACGATGTTGAATCAAAAGCGCCAGAAGCAATACCCAATTGGAGTAGCAAAAAATACAATGTAGGTTTTAGGGCTTTGCTGTGCATAGGGAATTTCGAGGGTTCTTCTGAAAAACATTATGCCCAACTAATGAAAACTGAGAAAGATATGGACAAGATGAATGAAAACGCTTCCGCCATTATTGAAGCGAGTCATTCATCGGAATT
>JAYSUY010000684.1:0-3917 GCA_043718855.1 Saprospiraceae bacterium
CACCGCCTCCTGTATGGCACTGACTGTCACAGCCATGACCTTCGCCATCCGAGCCGGGATGCTCGGCGACCTCGGCAGCCAATTTCAACTCACCGACACTGAACTGGGCTGGATCGCGGGCATGGCCTTTTTTGGCTTCCCCGTAGCCACCACGCTCGGCGGCTTTTTTGTGGACCAAGTGGGTATGCGCCGCCTGATGTGGGTTGCATTCGGCGCGCACTTGCTCGGTTTGGTGCTCACCATTTTCGCAGGCGGTTTCTGGACGCTGTTCATCTCCACCTTCCTCGTGGGTTTTGCCAACGGCATGGTGGAGGCGGTGTGCAACCCCCTCGTGGCCTCCATGTACCCGAAAAACAAAACCGTAATGCTCAACAAGTTTCACGTCTGGTTTCCGGGCGGCATCCTGCTTGGTGCCCTGCTCGCCGCTGGCATGAAAGCCGCCGGGCTGGGCTGGCAACTGCAAGTGGCCCTCATCCTGATCCCTACGCTGTGGTACGGCTGGCTGTTTTTGGGCCAAACTTTCCCGCGCACCGAACGGGTGGACACGGGCGTGACAACCTCCGAAATGTTCGGCGCAGTGGCTACCCCGCTCTTCCTCGTCATGGCACTCTGTATGTTTTTTACTGCGAATACTGAACTCAGCACCGGCCAGTGGATAGAAAAACTGCTGGGCCACGCCGGGGCCAACGCGCTGCTCATCCTGGCATTAGTCAATGGCCTTATGGCCGTAGGCCGCTACTTCGGTGGGCCGCTCATCCACCGCCTCAGCCCAGCAGGCGTATTGCTGGCATCCAGCATACTCGCCGTACTGGGCCTGTACCTGCTCCGCACCACGGAGGGAAATGCGCTGTACGCCGCAGCCGTCGTGTTCGCTATGGGAGTGTGCTACTTCTGGCCCACCATGCTCGGCTTTGTGAGCGAGTATGTGCCAAAAAGCGGCGCGCTGGGCCTCTCGCTCATGGGCGGTGCCGGGATGTTTGGCAACTGGGCTTACCAGACTTTTTTCATCGGGCCAAGATTGGATATGGAGAAAAAAGCGAACGCACTGAGCCTAGGCTATCAAGAAGTAAGTGCCATGAGCGGAGAAGCTTTGCAAGCATTTTACAAGGGGCTGCCGCCAGAGGTGCTTGCCCAAATTGAATTGCCCGCTGGCCGCGCCGTGCTGAGCAACATCAACATCCTGCCCGTCGTGCTGGTGCTGGCGTTCACGGGGCTGTGGTTTTGGATGAAGAAGAACCGGGCGTAAAGCCCCCACCACTACACACGACGACAATGGGACACGGATCGGACAGATTGAACAGATAAAAACGGATTTAGAAAAATCTGTCCTCATCTGTTCAATCCGTCCGATCCGTGTCCCATTGTCGCCCTACTTTCTACTCACACAACACATTCGCTATGCACAAAAACACTCTTTTAACCGCCGTAGCATTTTCTCCTTCGCCGCAGGCTATGGCGAACAAGAGCGCGAAGGCTGTACCCTTCCTCGCGCTGCTCCTCTTCACATCGCCGCTTTTTTCCCAAAACACTTACAAGCGCCCGCCCGCCGACGTAGCCGCCATCGTAGAAGCACCGCCCACACCCAACGTGAGCATCAGCCCCGCCCGCGATGCGATGATGCTCATCGACTACAACCCCAACCCCAGCGTGGCCATGCTCGCCCAGCCCTTCCTGAAACTCGGCGGCCTGCGCATCAACCCCAAAACCAACTCCCGCCAGCGCATCACCGAGTTCACCGGCGTCACCGTGCAGTGGATTTTGGAGGGCAACAAAACCGTCAGCATCCAACTGCCCGCCACTGGCCGACTGGCCGGGGTACCGCAGTGGTCGCCCGACAGCCGCCGCCTGGCTTTCGCGGTGGATTTAGTTGACCATGTAGCACTCTGGTCAGCCGACACCCGCACCGGCAAGTCCGCCCGGCTCGGCACTTTCGCCATCAACGATATGCTCGGCGCGGCTTTCCTGTGGATGGAAGACGGCGAGCGGCTGCTGGTACGCACCATCCCCAGCGGTCGCGGCCCCGCCCCCGATGCCAACCCCATCCCCCTCGGCCCGGCTGTGGAAGAGACCGCTGGAAAGAAATCGCAGGTGATGACCCTCCAAGATTTGCTGAAAAACGAGAATGATGAAAAACTTTTCGAGTACTACGGCAGCAGCCAGTTGGCCGTCGTCAGCGCGGTGTCGGGCAAAGTCCAAATGCTGGGCGTGCCCGCGCTGTACGCAGGTTTGGAGTGGTCGCCCGACGAGCAGTACCTGCTCATCACCACCTTGCGCCGCCCGTTTTCGTACCGCGTCGCGTTCAGCAATTTTTCCAGAAAAACCGAAGTGTGGGACAAAACGGGCAAGCCCGTGCGCACGGTGGCCGAGTACCCCGTCACCGACGAGATACCCCGCCAGGGTGTGGTCGGCGGCCCCCGCGAGTTCGATTGGCAGCCGCTGCACGACGCACGCCTGCTCTGGACCGAAGCCCTCGACGGCGGCGACCCGAAGCGCAAGGCCGACTTCCGCGACAAACTCATGCTGCTGGATGCGCCCTTCGCTGGTGCGGCCCGCGAGGCACACCGCACCCAGTTCCGCTACGCCGGTTTCGAGTGGCTGGCTGTCAAAGACCAGGGGCTGCTAACAGAGTACGACCGCGACCGCCGCTGGGCGACGGTATATCACATCGACCTGAACACGCCGACCGAGCGCGACACGATGTTCGACCTGAGCGTGAACGACGACTACAACAGCCCTGGCTCGGCGGTGTACGACCGCTTGCCCAACGGCGACTATGTGGTGGCGCAGGATGGCGACTGGCTGTACTACGACAACCCCGGCGCATCAGACACGGGCGAATTCCCGCATCTCGACCGCATCAACCTGAAAACCAAGCAGAAAGAGGTGCTGCACAAATGCCCTGAGAAAGCCTTCGAGGAGTTCATCGCCTTCGCGGGCAAGGGCCGCGACCGCATCATCACGCGCCACCAGAGCAAGATGGACGTGCCGAATTTTTACCTCTCCTCGCTGGGCAACTCGCGTGGGGCCTCGGCCAGCGAGCGCAAACCGCTCACGGCTTTCAAAGACCCGGCCCCCCAACTGACGAGCGTGGAGAAGCGCCTCGTGAAGTACAAACGCCCCGACGGGGTGCCGCTTTCCGGTACGCTCTACCTCCCGGCGGGCTACCAGCCGGGGCAAAAACTGCCGCTGTTCCTGTGGGCTTACCCGCTCGAATACTCCGACGCGGCCACCGCCGGGCAGGTGCGCGGCTCCGACAACACGTTCACTTACTACCGCAACGACTCGCCGCTCTTCATGGTCACGCAGGGCTACGCGGTGCTGATGGATGCGACCATCCCCATCGTGGGCGACCCGGAAACGATGAACAACACGTTCATCGAGCAGGCCACCACTTCGGGCCGCGCGGCGATTGACTACTTGGATTCGCTGGGCATCATCGACCGCAAGCGAGTGGGCGTGGGCGGCCACTCCTACGGGGCGTTTATGACGGCTAACTTGCTGGCACACAGCAACGACTACGCCTACGGCATCGCCCGATCGGGGGCTTACAACCGCTCGCTCACGCCCTTTGGGTTCCAGAGCGAGCGCCGCTCTTTCTGGGAGGCGAAGGACATCTACGCGAATGTATCGCCGTTCCATTTTGCCGACAAAATCAAGGCCCCGCTCCTGATGATTCACGGCGAAGCCGACAATAACCCGGGTACCCATACCATCCAATCGGAGCGGCTATTCCAAGCCATCAAGGGCAATGGCGGCACGGCGCGGTTGGTGCTGCTGCCCCACGAGAGCCACGGCTACCGCGCCCGCGAGAGCGTGCTGCATGTGCTGGCCGAGATGTTTGAGTGGGCAGGGAAGTATGGGGCGGGGGCGAAGCCATAGGTTTTGCTCTGCTCTCATCTGCAAAAAAAAGCCTGCAC
>JAYSUY010000685.1:0-1444 GCA_043718855.1 Saprospiraceae bacterium
CCGCAAATTTTTGTACGTACTGATCCACTTTGGGGTGCATCACCGGGCTGCGCATCAGGCAGGGATCGCTGACATCGAGGTTGTCGAAGAAATGCACACGGTACCAGTTGCGGCGCTTCATGATCTTCGGGTCGCCCTCTGGCCCTTCAAATTCTGGCACCTCTGGGTCGAAGGAGGCGCTGACGATTTTGGCCGTCATGGTACCCGGGTTTTTACTGATCACTTCGCGCTGGTACTTTTTGACGCGCTTGTCGATTTCCATCAGCGCTTGGGCCACACGAGTGGAGTCTTTGGCATTGCCCTTGGCTCGCCCCAGTTGGGCACGCAGGGTGTCGGCTTCAGGTCGCTGTTTGCTCAAAAATTTGAGGTACTCGTAAAAAAGCGTGTTGTCGTCGGAGCCTTTCACCTTCATTTTGTCCACCGATTCTTTCGCGTCGGTGGTCATGGTGAAGTCCTGATTGTTTTCCGAAAGGAAAAACTGGATGAAAGAATTGTCGGGCTTCAGCACCAGCAGGTACACGCCGCAGGGCAACAGGGTGTCGGCTTTGAAGGTAAAAAAACCGTCAGCACCCAGTGCTACCGTGTCTTTCACATAAGTTTTGTCACCGTAGTAAAAGCCGAGAATCAATTCTTTTTCAGGGTAATTGTCGAGTTTGACTCGAATGTTGTGGCCCTTAGCAAACAGTGAAGGGGTGAAAAGAAGTGCAAAGAGGGAAAGTGCGAGAATGCGGTTCATCCTGTGGAAAGGTAAGTGTTGTGTGATGCCCGCCTTCGCTTCGCTATGGCGGGTGAAGGCGTTGAGACGCGCAAATATCCGCAGACGCGGTACTGGGGCGGAGCCTTTTTGGAAATGTTAACAGGGCTGTTGGCTCTTAACCATTGGCTGTTAGCCGCCACTCAAGCCACAGCAGTCTGTGGCCAACGGCCAACGGCCAAAAGTCAAAGGTCGTACTGCTTGATCTTCCGGTACAGTGTGCGCTCGCTGATTTTGAGTTCCTCGGCGGCTTCCTTGCGGCGACCATTGTATTTTTTCAGGGTGCGGCGGATGGCTTCGCGCTCGATTTCGTCCATCGCCAATGGCTCGTCTTCCACATCAGAGGGGTGGTTGTCGAAGGCATTGGGGTGGGCGGTATTGGACTTGCCCGACTCGATGATGATGGGCGTGACGCGCTCGTTTTCGCTGTTCGGAAAAAACGGCTGACGCTGCGGGCGGGCGTACTCAGATTGTTCAAACACCTGCTCTTCGTCGGGGTAGTTTACAGTAGGGTAGGAGGGAGGGAGGTGGCGATAACTGGGTGCCTCTGGCATTCGCAAGTTGTTGCTTTCCACCAGTTTATAGAACATTGCCTTGAGGTCGTTCAGGTCGTTTTTCATGTCGAACAGCACCTTGTACAGCAGGTCGCGCTCCTGAAAATCTCCGCCTCCGCCGTGTCCGTTGGGGCTG
>JAYSUY010000686.1:0-1444 GCA_043718855.1 Saprospiraceae bacterium
GGTGGGCTGTCAAAAGGGCTGCCTAAGTTTTTGTTCGAACGTTCCCCACGCTTTTTCAGGGACGAAATCAACGCAAAAGCATGTAGTCCACTCCCTCACCCCCGCCCCACCAACTCCCCGTACCGTTCAAACAACCACGCCACCCGCTTCGCCTCCGAAGCAAAACCTTTCCGAAGCCCGTAAGCCGCATCCACCGCCCGGTCGAGCGCGTGGTGTGCGGCCAGCAGGTCGGCGGGCATTTTTTGCGGGTCGTAGAGTTGGGCGAGGCTTTTCGGCGCGTGCTGTTGGCGGATGTCCAGCACCGCCTGCGCCGCTTGCTCCACCGCCGATTGATCCGCCGCGCCGACGTTTTCTGGGAAGGGAAAGTTGTTGTACAC
Organism: Saprospiraceae bacterium; assembly: GCA_043718855.1. GTDB lineage: Bacteria > Bacteroidota > Bacteroidia > Chitinophagales > Saprospiraceae > M3007. Next base: position 378 of record JAYSUY010000686.1, read on the forward strand.
GATGTCTTTCGAGTAGCGGTAATCACTTTTCAGGCGCCCCGCTACATAGCGCACCCACGCCATGTGCATCTCCGAAGTCATTACCCCGAAGAGGAAAAGGGTGGCATTGGGGATAAAGAAAAGTAAGTCGGTACAGAGTGTTTCCGGCCTCATAAACCCGATTGGGATATAGAGCCGGCGTTCCGAAGAGACTTTGGGGACTATCAAGTATTCAGTTTCTGAAACTGCTTCCAATGCAAACCTGTGAGGCGTTTTTGCTGCTTTTAAAGTCTGCGACCGTTTGCTTTCAAGTCTGAATTTTTCAACCCTTTCAACTCTTTGCCAAATTCCAGGAATGGATTCCAACACCTCTAATTTTTCCTCTTTTAGCCATAAGCACCACCGTTCCTTCCCGTTGATAAATTCTTCCGAGCCGAGTATTTGGCGGAAATATTTACTTGATTCTGGGATGATTCGGACGAATTCATCTTTCTCGGCTGGGGTAAATAAAAAGTTGCCATTGTCAATTGGTTGACTGCCAATCCCGATTTCAGGCACCTTGCACAGCGGTTTTTGCCGCGAGCGCACCACCACGTCCCCCGCCTCCACCAAGTACGGGTTGATGTTTTTTACCACCGCCTCCGTCGGTTCGGCCCGGATGTCGGCGTACTCGAACAGCAGGCAATTTTTGGGCTTGACCTTGCCAAAACCGATGATGATGCAAAAAACAGCCGCCACGCCGGGGGCTTCGTTCGTCCACTTGAAAGTCTGGTGCGCGAACGAAATGTGCATTCCGTGCCGCTCGAAAAGTCGGCCCCAGAGCGCCCCTACCTGCTCGCCCTGCGAGATAGAATTGGTGGAAACGAAGGCCGTGCGCGTCTGCGGGAAAGCGTCCATGTACTTGGCGGCCTTGATGTACCAGCCCGTCACGAAATCGAGCGTGCCAGCCCCCGGTTCGTTGTCGAACAGCGATTTGATCTGCTCGCGCTGCTCGTCGTCCATGATTTTGGATCCAATGAAGGGCGGGTTGCCGATGATGAAATCGAAGGGCAAACCCGGAGTGTCGGGGTGACTTTGAGTCACCCCGA
>JAYSUY010000687.1:0-11307 GCA_043718855.1 Saprospiraceae bacterium
CGCATTGATATTCAGTGGTGGATGTTCGCCGTAGCGGGTTTGGCCGCCGTAAGCATCGCGTTTCTGACGGTGGGCTTCCACCACTGAATATCAATGCGATATGCGAAATCCGCAAGCCATTTTTGCATAAAATAATAGGCCAGCGGAGAAGCAATGACAATCGCCACGACCACGAGTTTTAAAAAGTCTTTAGCCAACAAACCCGTGATGCCCGCCACACTTGCGCCCAACACCTTGCGGATGCCTATTTCTTTCATCCGGTTCACCACCGACAAAGCAGCCAGCCCCAGCAGCCCCAGACAGGCCAGAAAAATGGAAATGCCTCCGGCCCAAGAGACGATGTTGCCCAGCCGCGCTTCCGATTTGTAAAAACGGTCGAGGTCATCGTCCAGAAAACTATACTTGAACGGCAGTACGGGTTCCACGGCAGCCCAGTCTTTTTGCAAAGCCACCAGTGCCGGGGCGGGGTTGCCGGGCCGCAGCCGCACGAGGTACTTGAACGGCACATAACTGGCAAACTGGTGGAACATCTGCGGGCAAATTTCTTCCTTCAAAGGGCGAAAGTGGAGGTCGCGTACTACGCCGATGACCACTGGAAGGGCCTGTTTCGAGTCTTCGTAGTAACCAATAAGCGGCTGGCCCACAGCGTTTTCGAGCGTCCAGCCGAAGCTGCGCAACATGGTTTCGTTGATGATAACCGAAGTAGCCGTATCCGCCGAAACACCCGATTCGAAGTTGCGCCCCGTCAGTATTTTTATGTCCAGCACAGTTAGGAAATTTGGGTCAACGAAATACTCGTACACCTCTCGGTGAGCGCCGTTGCCCTCCCAACTAGAGCGGCTCCAGCCCGCGCCCTCACCGAAACTGCTTTCCGCGCCCGCCACGCCCGCCACCTCTGGCCGTGCCGCCGCCGCCTGTTTGAACAGGGGAAAAATGCGCTTCGAGTCCGCGCCCTCAGCGTCCACCACCACCACGTTTTCGCGCTCGAAGCCAGGGTTTTGGGAGCGCATGAAATCAAGTTGTTTCAAGATCACCAGCGTCGAGACGATCAGTCCGACTGACAGCACAAACTGCCCAGTGACCAGCGATTTGGTGAACAGGTTGGAGCCGCCCAGTCGAATTTTGCTTCGAAAAATCTCTATAGGCCGGAAACCAGAAAGCACCAGTGCGGGATAACTGCCGGCTACGAGGCCCGTGAGTAGCACCAATCCGCCGAGCATCCACGCCATTTCGGGGAATTGCTGGAAGGAAAAAACAAGTTCGCGGTCGGCCAGCCGGTTGAACGCAGGCAGCACCGCGTGGGCCAACGCCAGCGCAAACGCCCCCGAAATGACCGCTAACAGCACCGATTCGGTCAAAAACTGCCCCACTATCATCCGCCGGTCGCTGCCCATCACCTTTCGCATGCCCACCTCGCGGGCGCGTCCGGCAGAGCGGCCAATCGCGAGCGTCGTAAAATTGATGCAAGCAATCGTCAGTACGCCCGCCGCTATCGCCACCAACATCCAGATGCTGCGCGGCTCCACTGGCGGCACATCGCCGCCTACCACCATCGTCTGCGTGTGCATTTCCCGCAGCGGCTGCAAGCGGTACGTCACGGGTGCGCCCTCGGCAGTCCAGTAGCCCTCCTTGCGCAGTTCGGCCTCCTCGTTGGGGTAATATTTTTGGCGAAATTGCAGCAGCCGGGCCGCATCGGAAGGCAAGCCGCTGCCGGAACGGAGTTTCACAAAAGTCTGATAAGCAGAGTGGTTCCAGCTCGTCCAGCGCTTTTCCATGCGGGGTAGGCTGCGCAGACGTTCGAAATTGCCCAGTGCGTCAAACTGCACAGTCGAGTTGGAGGGAAGATTTTCGGTCACCGCCGCGACGGTGAACGGTTCGAATTTATCAGCTACTTTCACTTCCAAGGTCCGCCCGATGGGGTTGGATTCGCCAAAAAGTTGGAGCGCGGTTTTTTCGGTTAGCACGAGGCCGTTCAGTTCCTGCAAAGCCGTGGCGCGGCTGCCATATTTCAGCGGGAAACTGAACACGTCGAAGAACTGCGGGTCGGCGAACGACACGCCCAAGCGCGTCACCGTGCCGTTGATGCGGACAAAGTTTTCACCCCAGGGGCCGCGCAGCCGCACACTCTGTTCCACGTCAGGCAGATCGGTTTTCAAGGCCGGGCCGAGCGGGATAGGCAGGTAGGGATCGCCCTCGGTGCCTTCGCCGCTCATCTGCTCCGTCCATCGGTACACCCGGTACAGTCGCTCGCTCTCGGCATGGAAGCGGTCGTGGGTGAATTCGTTGAGGGCGTAGAGCAGAAAAAGAGCAAAACAGGCTAACCCGATGCTGAGGCTGAGGACGTTGATGAAGGTCAGCCCTTTTTGTTTGAGCAGGTCGCGGAACGCAATTTTGAAAAAATTTTGCAGCATGGCGTTGTTGTTTTTGTACCCCGAAACTCCGTTCCGGGAGGATATTTTGACTCTCCCGGAACGCTGTTCTGGGGTACTGCGCTGGATACTTCCGGAACGGAGTTCCAGGGTACTTTACTCGCTCCGCAGCGACTTCACCGGGTTGGCCAGCGCCGCCCGAACACTCTGAAAACCCACCGTCAAAAACGCGATGCTCATGGCAGTAGCTCCCGCCGCTACAAACATCCACCACTGAATGTCAATGCGGTAGGCAAAATCAGAGAGCCATTTTTGCATAAAATAATAGGCGACAGGCGAGGCAATGGCGACTGACAAAATGACCAATTTCAAAAAATCCTTTGCCAGCAGCCCCGTGATGCCCGCGATGGATGCGCCCAGCACTTTTCGGATGCCGATTTCTTTGCGCCGCCGCTCGGCGGCAAAAGTGGCGAGGCCGAACAGGCCCAGACAGGCGATGAAAATAGCCCCGCCCGCCGAAGCCGACAGGATTTTTTGCCGCCGTACATCCTCCTGATAAAACAAGGCCCACTGCTCGTCCAGAAAATGGTGCTCGAACTGGTGCCCAAGGTCGGTTTCGTGCAGCACCGTTTCGAGGCGAGGCAACACGTTTTGGGCGCTTGCAGCCGCTATGCGCACCGTGAAGTAGTCGATGGAGTGAATCGGGTTGCGGCGGTTGGCGAGTATCAGCGGGGCTATTTTTTCGCGCAGGGTGCGGAAGTGAAAATCGCGCACGATGCCCACCACCTGCGCCCTATACGGTTGGTCGAGCGAATCCTTGTTGCCAGAAAACGCTACTACGGGGATTTCCACCCACTGCCCGGCTGGCTCCGTGATGCCGAGCATAGCGGCGGCGCTCTCGTTGAGCAGCACCGCAGCAGAGTCGGATGTGGTGGGCGCGAAGTTGCGGCCCGACAGCAGCGGCACGTCGTAGGCTTTTAGAAAATCCTCATCTGCTCCGAAAAACCAAGCTGTCTTCGGCTCGGCACCGGCATCCGCGCCCTGGCGGCGCACCACCACGTTCGCCATGTTTTTCCACTCGCCTGGCACCCTCGATGTCACGCTCACCGCCTCCACGCCCGGTATTTGGGCGTAGCCCTGCTTGATGGTGGCAAAATCGCGGCGCACTTTCTGGCTGTTGATGTCCACCACCACCAACTGGTCGCGGGTGAAACCCAGGTCTTTGCTTTCCAAAAAACGCATCTGCTGCCACACCACGCCAGTGGCAATCATCAGCAGGGCCGACAGGCCGAACTGCGCCACCACGAGGCCCTTGCGCAGCGAAAACTCCCACCAAGAGCCGGGCAGCACACTCTTGAACAGCATGACCGGGCGCAGCCGCGCGAGGTAAAATGCCGGGTAAAGCCCCGCCAGCAAGCCGACCACGAGGGCCGCGCCGAGGCTGCTCGCCCAGATGCTGGGGTCGGTGGAAGCATTGAGCATCAGCGATTTGCCAGTAAACTCATTGAAGGCAGGCAGTATGATTTGCAACAAACCTACGGCCAGCACAAAGGCCCCGGCCACCAGCAGGTAGGTCTCGGTGAGGAACTGCCCGACCATGTGACCCTGGCCTGCGCCCACCACTTTGCGCACACCTACTTCCTTGCCCCTCCCGCTGGCCCGCGCAGTGGTCAGGTTGATGTAGTTGATGCAGGCGATGCCGAGCAGGAACAGCGCGACGAGCGTCAGCACGGTCACGTAGGCGGGGTTCGCCAAGCGGTCACTCAGCCCGTTGATGCCCTCGCCCTTGAAGTGGATGTCGCGCATCGGCAGCAGGCTGTGGTGGCGTTGGCCTGTTGGGCCGGGTGGTGTGTTGGCTGCTGCGAGGGCGTTTAGTTTGGCTTCCACCTGAGCCGGGTCGGCATCGGGCTGGAGCAAAAACCAGGTCGGGAAATTGTCAGAAGTCCAATCGCTGGCCTTTGCCCGCTTCATAAAATCCATGTCGTCGTAGGTAGCGGTGGATACCGCGCAGTCGAAGTGGATGGAGGAGTTTTTGGGAAAATCTTCCAGTACGCCCGTTACGGTGAGCAGTGGGTAGTCCTCACAGTTGAGGGTTTTGCCCAGCACCTGATCCGTGCCAAACAGGCGGCGGGCGAACGTGCGGCTCAGCACCACCGAGTTCGGCGCGGCGAAGGCCGTATTGGGGTCGCCCGATGCCCACTTGAAGTCAAACACCTTCGAGAAGGAGGCATCGGCGTGCCAGATGCGCTCGTGGAAAGCCTGCTTGGGGTCGGTGACGTACACGTTTGACCGCCCAGATGCGCCTATTTTCACCACTTCGGCAATTTCGGGCAGGTCTTGTTTGCCGCGCTCGGCCATGAGGTAGGAGGTGGCAGCCACGCGCGTGGTTTGGCCGTCGGAGTCGGTGCGCTCCTCCACCAAGCGGTAAATCCGCTCGGCTTTGGTGTGCAGCGCATCGAAACGCAGTTCGTCGGCGACGTAGAGGCCGAGCAGCAGAAACCCGGCGAAGCCGACGGTAAGCCCGGCCAAGTTGAGGGCGGTGTAAAGCGGGTTGCGGCGGAAGTTGCGCAGGGCGGTTTGGATGAAATTTTGTAGCATGGTGGTATGTATCCCGGAACTCCGTTCCGGCAGGTTTTGACAAAAATTGGAATAAAGTTTTGGCAGCACCGTATTCGAGGTTCGACTCGAAGTCGAACCTCGAATACGGTTTTGTCGTACCCCGAAACACTAGTTTCGGAAGGCTTGAGGCATTGTCGAAACTGGTGTTTCGACGTACACCCTCACTCGTTATTCTTCAACACCTCCGCCAACTGCACCCGCGCCAGCCGCCACGAGTGCTGCCCAATCGCTACCGCAGCGGTGTTGAGTTCCTGGGCGATTTGGGTATGGTGCGCGTCGAGATGAGGCCAAAAACGGCGTAGCACAATGCCCCAGTCAGCAAGGTGGCTGCCACGTCCCACACATCGGTTGGCTTGCCCAGCAGGGGGTGCAGGAGTTCAAAAAGCACGACACCGAGCGTCGCCATTTTGAGGATAAAAAGCCCGCTCGCCCGGTCTTTTGAAAACACGGCGATGGCTACGAACACCGTCGTCACGGTGCCCAGCGTATTGCCCAAAGTGTCGGCGATGTGGAAGTCGTTGATGTGGTTGGCGTAGATGTAAGGCCGGTAAATTGGTCGGCCCAGCAGCTCGTACAGCAGCAGGGCACTGGCCCCGATGAGCAGGTTGGCGGCCTTGTACCGGGTCCATCGCCAGTGCCTGATTTCCGCTGTCAAGTCTTCGATTGTCATAGCAGGTATTGCTAATGCCGAGACAGTGCCATGTTTTCAACTAATTAAAAATCAGCGCGTTGAAAAATTTTTGCCCTAAAAAAATGTCCGAACCTGAGCAGAGACGTTCAGATTCGGACAATGATGAAACGCGGGGAACGGTGAACTTTAAACGATAAACGATGAACAGCGAGCCGTCAAGTAGTTCATCGTTCATCGTTCTTATGGCTTCTTCCCCGTATTCTTAAGTACTTGGTTGGCGGACTCCAGGAACTTCACTTCCTCTTGCCCGGCGGTCGCGCCCGAAGGATAGCCCAAAGAGCCGAGCGCGTTGACTTCCTTTTGTTTGTTTGCGCCATCCTTGACGAAGAAGAGCCAAATCGTAGGATAGCCCTGTATGCCGAAGGTGCGTTGCAGTTCCATATTCTGCTTCGCCAACTCAGCGGGGAGGGTTTTCCGGCGGGGAAAATCAAGTTCGAGCAGCACCACTTTTTCGTTGGCCCATTTGATGAACTCGGGCTTGGCGAACACGTCGCGCTGCAATTTGTGGCACCAGCCGCACCAGTCGCTACCAGTGAAAAAAGCAAAAATGGGCTTGTTCGTCTTTTGCGAGAGTTGCTGTACTTGGGCCAGATCGGTGTACCAAGTCAGGGTGTCGGGCATCGCCTTAGCCTTAACATCGGGCTTCGCCTTTGCCTGTGCTACGGCTATTTGCACGGCGAAGAACAGGAGGAGGCTGCCCAGAACGAGGATCTTTTTCATAACTGTGTTGTTGTGTGATGGATGAATTTGCCCGTAAGTTTTCGGAAAATTTTTGAAAAAACAGGTAGATGAACAGTTGATGGGTTTTTCAGGCCTTCCGTGCAAGGTAGTTACAACGCAATCGGTGCGCCTTGCTGCGCTGTTTCCGCTTCCGGCAAAATATCGCAGTTGTCCCAAATGCCCGAACGCAGGGTGTCGGAGTACGCAGCGGGAAGGTGGTTTTCCTCCATGAGCGCAGCAGCGCCTTCGTTGTCGTACTCGAACGGGTGGAACTGAACTGCCAAGCCCGCATCGTTGGCATCGAGTGTCATGCACCACACGCGGTGCGTACCGTCGTTGGCGGGCATCCCGATGACTCCGGCGTTCAGCCAATGCAGCCCGTTTTCTGTATGCTGGAAGGGCAACCCACAATGCCCGCCGAGGATGACGTCGGCACTGGTCGCGTCAAAATTGGCTTGCTTCACGGCCCAGGGCGTGGAGCGGAAAACGAACTCCGAAGCATTGAAAAAAGAGCCGTGCAGCACATACACCTGCTGGTCGGCGTAGGTGAAGCGCAGGTGAGCGGGCAGTTGACGCATCCACTCCAAAGCGGCAGTGCTAAGTTGGGATTGCGCGTAGGGGTACCATTGCTTGGAAAGAAAATCGCAGCGCGAGTCGTCGCCAAAATTGCAGCCACAGTCCTCCTCCCCGCTGCCCAGTTGTTGCTCCACATTGCCGGCGATGACCTGAATGCCCCAGTTTCGGATGGCCGCTACGCACTCCTCTGGCTGGGCACAATAGCCCGCCACATCGCCCGTGCAGATGATGTTTTGAGGTGGAATGCCCCATGCGGCGGCCATTTTTTGCAGTTGCGCTAAGGCTTGCAAATTGCTGTACACCCCGCCGAAAACCAGCAGTTTGCCTGTGAGGATGCCGATATTTTTTACTTTGAAATCCATTTTGACCCAAAAAACAAGGAGAAACACAACGCCGTACCCCAGAGGTTGACGGACAATAAATCGCCGTAAGCCCCCTCAAAAAAAATCAGGGCCTGTGGTATCAGCCCAAATGCGAACGCAATGCCGATGCCGATGCCCGTCCAAACCGACAGGTGAAAACCGAGGGGCGGCACTTTGGCATTCCAGCAGAGAAAAACGGGTGCCAGCCCGATCACCATCGTGCCGCTGACGGTGGTGGCCGACAGCACTTCTGGCCCCAAAAAAACCGGGATGGTCCCCAACACAGCCAGCAACAGCATGGCCAAACGGCCTTTTTGGATGCTGACTTGTTCGCTTTTGCCCAAATCTACCACGAGCAGTTTGGAAAAAGAAGAAAACGTGGAGTCCAGCGTAGAGCCTGCTGAAGTGATCATGATCAGGTTCATCATCAGCATCATGGCAGCGCCCAGCGAACGCGCCACCTCCACCGCTGCTTGCCCCTGCATACCGTGCAGACGGGCGTAAATGCCCACAAAACTAAATAGCAGGATGCACAAAAAGCCGATGACGGTGGCCGCGATAAAAACGTAGAGCGTGGTTTTCGGGCGGGTTAGAAAGCCCCGGTCGGTCATCACCGGGTCGTGAAATGGGTAACTCAGCACCTGTATCAACACAGCCAACAGGAGGTTGAGGCCCTGCGCCATTTGCCACTCGCCCGATTGCACGAAGGCTGCCACATTGCCCTGCTCGCGGGGCAGCAAGACCCCCAAAATCAGGAACAACAGCACGGCGAACAGCACCATCTGGATGAAATCGGTGAGCAGCGAACTTTTCAGGCCACCTTTCAGCACATACGCCAGGGTCAGCCCGGTGAAAACCAAAATGGCGGTGAAGTACGTCGCACTTCCTTGGTCACCAAAATAGGAGCCGATGACCATCGTGTTGGACCACACTTCGTTGAACAGGCGGATGGCAATGACGATGGTGAACACCCGCACCGCGTCGCGGCCAAATTTTTCCCCGATAAAATGGTGGATACTCGTGAAGCCGCCTTTGGTGCGCAGCCGATAGATGACAATGCCGGCCACCAAAAAGGAAAGGTAGTAGCAGGCATAAGCCAAACCGCCTACGAAGCCGTAAGCCAAGCCAAGGTTGGCCGCGTTGGTGATGGATTTGGCGAATATCCAAGCAATCACGAGGCTGCCCGTGAGCAACACCGGATGGGGCGTTTGCTGGGGGCTGGAACTGGCTTTGAAAAAATCGCTCGTGGTTTTTGCATACGGCGACACCACAAATAAAACGAGGCCGAGACCGATCATCAACACCCACTGCCAAAACTGTATGTCCTGAAAATCAATCATTTAATTGAAATCCCACCAGACCGGCGCATTGACGCTGTTGCCGTTGGTGCCGGTGGCGGCAGTTTTGAAGTTGGCATTGTTTAGTGCATCCTCATCGGTAGGGTAGGGCATCCGCACCGGGATCAGGTTGTTGTTCAGGCTGGCCGCGATGGGTTTCAGCACCGGAAAGCCCGTCCTGCGGTACTCGATCCAGCCCTCGTAGCCATTGACGATGTTGCCTAACCATTTCTGGGTGATGATCTGCTGCAACTTGTCGGCACCGTTGGCTCCGTAAGCCGCCGCGCCGCTGCTCAGGTAGGTGGCGGGAAGGGGGGTGAGCCAGTACTCGAAGGCCAATTGAACCCCTGTGTCGTACAGCGTTTTTGGATCGACATTGATGAGGCCGCGCTCAGCGGCTTCCGCCAGCAGGAGTTGGGTTTCCCAGGCAGTCAGAAAATTAGCATCCAGATCGCCGGTTTTTTCACGAAAAATGGTGCCGCTCAGGGAGTAGTTGGCTACAGAAATGGACGTTGCGGAAGCGTTTTGACCATTCAGCAGTCCCTCGTACTGGGTCTTGGTGGGGTCGTTGCCGATTGGCCTGAAAAAGGTCGCCATGCGCGGGTCGTTGTAGTTTTTCAGGATTTCTTCCATCGTTTCCGACATGATGAACAGGTTAAAATCGCCCGCCCGCAGCACCGCCATCCTGAAATTGTTGGGCTGGCCGGTAGTGAAATTGTAGATCGCATTTTGGGCGTTGGCCTTCATATAATTGCCACTGTCGTAAATCGCCTGCAAAGCCGCCGATACATTTTGGCGGGCAGAAATGCGCATCAAAGATTTGATTTTCAGCGAATTGGCGAAAGTCACCCAAGCCGTCAGGTTGGTATTGAACAAGATGTCGCCGTTCAATTTTTGCGCGCCTTTGTAGTTTTGGATGGCCGCGATGCCCTTGTCCAAGTTGTCCAAAATGCCGCCCGCAGCGGTGTAAATCGCTTCCTGGTTGTCGTAGGCGGGCGTGATGATGCCGTCGTTGGCTTTCAGCGCCTGCGAGTAGGGCACATTGCCGTAAATATCCGTGAGGGCCGCCGTCATGTAGGCTTTCAGTATGAGGGCCGGGCCTTCGTACACAGCAAAGGTGGCGTTGCGTCGGGCCTGATCCAGCACGATCTCGTTGTCGCGCAGGTTGGTGTACAGCACCGGCCAAGGGTTGCCGCCAAACTGCGGCTCGGTCAGGCTGTGGCGGTCGAACAGGTTGAAGTCCACCTCCGTGAAGTATTGGCCCAAAAGGTTGCCCGCCACGAAGCCTTCGTAGGACATCTGCTCACCATAGTCGTAGATGACTTTGCGCAAAAGCAGTGATGGATTCACCTCGATGGGCGCATTGGTATTGGTGTTGATGCTGTCCAAATCTTTGGTGCAGGCGGCGGCGAAGAGGGCTGAGATGAGGAGAAAGTATGCTGTCTTGTTCATGATTTTAGATTGAAATGACTTCGCTTATTGGAGGTTTGATATCTGCGCTTAGCACTGTGTCGTGTCTCCTCCCCAGGCGGGGCAGGGTCGATTGGTTCTGTTTTTTGAAGCGGCAGAGCCGCGAGACATTTGTAGAAAGCCAAGATTCTTAGTCCAAAAGGTGCAGCGCACCGTCATGTTATCGGCTTACGGTGCGCTGCACCTCGTTCATTGGGGCTTAAAAAGGCTACAAATGTCTCGGTGCTCTGCACCTTTTTTAGAACCAATCGGCCCTGCCCAGGCGGGAAGGTCGGGTGGGGCCTTACAGTTCCACCCCCAATTTCACCCCAATACTCCGCGCCGTCGGATACGACATATCCTCCACGCCGCTGACAAATTTCTGGCCTTGCACGGACAACTGCTCTGGGTCGAAGTGCGGTATCGCACTGAATGCAAACAAGTTGCGGCCCACCAGCGCCACGTTCAACTGTCGGCTTTTTTGGAAGGAAAAAGTATAGCCGAGGTGAAACTCGCGGAGTTTCAGGTACGAAGCATCGTAGGTGTTGTTCTCTTCGTGGTTGCGGTCGTAGTACTGGCGGTAGTAGGTTTCGGCTGGGATGGACTTGGTATTGGGGGCGTACACGGGATTCTCGGCGGTGCCGGTATTCACCACGCCTTGTGCCACGATGCCGTCTGCCGGGCGGTTGGCTGTCTCGATCAGTTGGCCGCCCACAGCTGCCAGCGCGAGCGTACGAGACACCAACACACCGCCCTGCCGCCAATCGAACAGAAAGCCCAGTTCCCAGTTTTTGTAGCGGAAGGAGTTGTTGATTCCGAGGATAAAATCGGGATTGTAATTGCCCAGTTTTTTCAACGTGTTGTCCACGATGTAGCCGCCGTTGGCATTGATGACAAAGTCGCCGTTTTCATTCTTTTTGTAACCCGTTCCATACAAATCGCCGATGCGACCACCTTCCTCCACCTGCACCCACACCGTTTGGTTCACGTTGTCGTACACGCGGTTGTAGGCCAGCGTCAAGCGTTGGATGCCTTCGGGCAGTTCTTCCACAGTCGCCACATTTCGGCTAAAATTCAGGAGCGCATTCCACTGAAAATTTTTGCGCCGCAAAGGCGAAACGCCTACCACCGCTTCGATGCCGCGCGAACGCACCGCGCCGCCATTCACCACCTGCTGCCTGTAC
>JAYSUY010000688.1:0-1438 GCA_043718855.1 Saprospiraceae bacterium
GGAGACATCTACACAAGCCAGAGCCTGTTCGGAAACCTCGGCCAAGAGATGCCGGAAAACTTGGGTTGTGTAGATGTCTCCACTTCGTTGCGACATGACAAGTCAAGGGGCACCGCTCTTATTCTGGGCTGGGCACCAATGGCAAGCCTTCGGGCAGCACGAACTGCGCATCACTCACCTTGCCTGCTTTGACTGCGGTGGCCACCATCTCCAAGCGCATTTTCTTGTTGTTGGTGATGGATTTGAGCGGCAAGGCTCCGCCGGTCAGTTCGAGCGACAATTTCCAGAACCCGTACGCATGGTGCTGAAAATCAGCGGGGTTTGCCCGAAGATCCTTGCTGAACCAGTATTGGAGCAGGCCGTCTCTTGACTTGATCTCCAAGAGGTCGCAGGTGTACCCGGCAATCTTTTCCTGCACGGCTTTGATCTCGTAGGAGATCAGGGAGTCAGGGTTGGTATTGGCTTTGATGAACTGGATGGCGTTCGCACCTTTCACTAGGCAGTACAGCGTGTCGCCCCCAGGGTACACCTGAGTGACCCGGAGGATGCCGTTCATCTCGAAGCGGTACTTGCTGCCTTTGATGCTGTAGGCTTGTTCTGTTCCGAACAGTTGCACCGCCTGCTGGTCGGGCAAAGCCCCAGTGTTGTCGTGAAATTGGAAGGCGTACTGGATTTCGCCTTCAAAAGTGGCAGATTGGCTTTTGAGGGCGAGGGGAGAGCAGGCGAGGAGGGCGAGAGCGAAGAGGGTGCTTTTTGTCATGGTGAGGGTAGGTTTGCTGACTTTTTTTGGTAAAGGTATATCTTTTGAGTTGCTCGCATGGCTTCAAGCCAGCCCATCAATACCCTAGCGTTGCCGCCAGGGTAGATGGCGTAGATGGCGCTGTCACATTTTCACAAAAGCCCGGCTGCGCATTTCCCCGGTATCGTTTTGCCAAATCAGAAAATAGGTACCAGGTGGCAAGCCTTCCAGCGGGATGTCCATGCGGTCGGCATTTGGCAGCACATCGAGCGAGCGGAGGCTGCGGCCAAAAAGGTCGATGAGGCGCAAGTTTTGGGGAGCAGCATTCTCCCATGTAATAGAAACCTGGTCGTTAGCGGGATTGGGAAACAAGCGGATACCCTCCGTTGGAGGCAAGGCATTTTTTGTGGACACAATTCCGGTGGAACAGAAACACTCAATTTCATACGGGGTCAGTCGGCGGTTGTAAAGGCGCACACCGTCTATGTCACCGTCCATCCATACGGGGGAAGCCGGAATTTGGAAGCCAATGGTAAACGGCACATCCAAAGAAGTAGCCATGCCGCCAATGGTGCTGCCGGCCGCACTGCTTTTCAGGGTGCCATCCACATAAATCTCCCAAGATGAGTTGGCTGCAATACCCACCACACAATGCCATTCGCCATCATTGACCTTCTTGGTGCTCCAACCTGATTGATG
>JAYSUY010000689.1:0-3902 GCA_043718855.1 Saprospiraceae bacterium
GTGGGCTGGGTGGGCTGGGGCGATAAATTGCACCAAACTCGCCTCACGCCCACTGAGCAGTACACCCACCTGAGCCTGTGGGCGATGCTTTCCTCTCCCCTGCTCATCGGTTGCGACCTGACGCGGATTGACCCGTTCACCTACAACTTGCTGGCTAACCACGAGGTGCTGGCCATTGACCAAGATGCGCTGGGCAAGCAGGCCGTGCGGGTTTTTGACCAAAAAGACATCCAAATCTGGGTCAAAGAACTGACCGACGGGAGCCGGGCGGTGGCGGTGTTCAACCTCTCGGAGGAAAACCGGGCGGTGCGTTTCGATTGGGCTGACCTGGGGCTGGGCAGCGACTACACGAAAGTGCGCGATGCGTGGCGGCAGCAGGATTTAGGAAAAATCGGCAAGTCGTTCGAAACGGAGGTGCTGGCGCACGGGGTGCGGTTGCTGCGGGTGGAGTAGTGGTTGATAAGGGTTTATGAGGTTTATGAAAAGGTTGATAATCAACGCCCTACCATACTATCGCCAACTGATTTGGCTATTCCCAAAAACCAATCGCCCTGTCCGCGCACGCGGGCAGGGCGATTGAAGTGTAGGGCATTTGGCTATCGCGCTGATAAAGGAATGGCATTCAACCCCGCCCCAACACCCAAGCGACCACCCCGCCCATAAGCCCTACCGTGACACCAGCAGCGGCTACATCAGCCAAAATCGGCTTGAAATCATTGAAAAAATGCGATGTGGCATACCAATACGAGTTGGTCATAACGGCCACCAATACCCCTACTACCGCTCCCATCGCAAACCCGGATTTGAACGTTCGGATGCTCGGAGCGTACTGAAAAACCCATGTCAACAGCAGGGCATAAGCCGCGCAAGAAACGAATATCAGCACCATGCTGGATTCGGCCTCGCTTTTTTTGAAGCCTTCGATTTGGGTGGTATTGGCTTGCATGTAAGACCCCAGCATGCCTTCAAAAACCAGCCAACCAGCCAAAAAATAAGCGATGGCTCCTGCTGATACAGCCAAAAGGAGTCTGGTTATCGACATAAAAATGAGTTGAAGCGTTCAAAAATAGTGGGCCAAAGTTATGCTGCGCGTGGCGTGTCCTCGTCTCACAACACCCTCCACTTTGTGAAAAATGTATTGGGAGCGACAGTCGCGAAAGTTCTACCCAACCCTCACCACACCTTCCACAGCACCCTCGCGCTCCAAAAAATCACCGTCACCCCCACCAGCACGAACATCAGCCGCACCGGCAACTTGCCAGCCAACCTTGCGCTCAGCGGCGCAGCCAGCACCCCGCCCACAATCAGTCCGGCGATGACGAGCCAGTGCGACAACCCGATGAGCGAAAAGAATGTGACCGCGCTGGCAAACGTCACGAAAAACTCCGTGAGGCTCACCGTGCCAATGACGTACTGCGGAGTTTTCCCCTTGGCAATCAAGGTACTGGTGACCAGCGGCCCCCAGCCGCCTCCACCGAAGGAGTCTAAAAAACCACCGGCCCCAGCCAGCCAACCCAGCCGCCGCGCCTTGCGTTTTTTTGTTTTTTTGACAAAAGCCCGACTCAAAATGCGGATGCCCAGCAGCAGCGTGTACACCGCCAGCAAGGGTTTAATGTAGCCCGCGTACTCCTCGCCGAGGTAGGAAAGCAGCGCGGCCCCGGCTATCGCGCCGATGATGCCCGGCACCAACAAGGCGCGGAACAGCCGCCGGTTCACGTTGCCGAAGCGGTAGTGCGAGTAGCCCGAAGCCCCCGCCGTGAACACCTCCGCTGTGTGGATGCTCGAACTCACCGCCGCCAACGGCACCCCCGCGCCCATCAGAAAAATCTGCGTCACCACCCCGTAGCCCATGCCCAGCAGCCCGTCGGCCAACTGCGCCATGAAGCCCACCGCGAGGAAAGTCCAGAACTGCGGGTCCACTTGGCCCACCGCTTCCGCCCAAGTATTCATCGGGACGTAGAACGATACCACGTTGAAAACCAGCGACAAACCAAAGGCTGCGAGTGCTGCTGTTGCTACTCGCCGCCACTTGCGGTCGCCGATGCGCTCCAAATTTTGGTGGGGCACCACCGCACCCAGCAAATCTTCCCCGACAGCCAGCGAAGCCGTGAGCGCATTGAGCGAGCGCACTTTTTCAGAAAAATCGCCGCCCAGTTTTTCCCGGATGGCGGTCATGTTTTGAAGCAGGTCGTTCAGTTCGTCGGGCAGCACCTCTTGCAAGGTTTCTTTCAACCGTTTGGCGATGGTGGGCGACTTGCCGTTGGTGGAAATGGCGATTTTCAGGTCGCCTTTCTGCACAATGGAGCCGAGGTAAAAATCGCACTCGGCGGGCGTGTCGGCTACATTCACCAGCAAGCCGCGTTCGTGCGCCAGTCGGCGGATGTCGTGGTGCAAGGCCGGGTTGTCCGTAGCACAGACGACCAAGTGTTTGTCCTCCAAATCCAACGGCTCGAACGGTTTTTCCAACAAAACCACCTGCGGGTAGTCGGCCACGAAGTCGCGTAAGTCCTGCCGGATTTCGCGGCCCACGAGCGTCACGTGAGCCGCCGGACTGTTGCGCAGCAGGGCCGAAATTTTCTCCAAACCGACGTTGCCGCCGCCCACCACAAGCGTGTGCAAGTGTTCGAGTTTAAGGAAAATCGGGAAGAGGGTGTTGCCGTGTTGCATAGTTGATGAGGTTGATGAGGTTGATGAGGTTGAAAAAGTTGATGAGGTTGATAACGTGATGCCCTCATCAACCTCATAAACTTTATCAACCTCATCAACCCGCGTGAAAATTCGTCCCGTGCGATGTGGCCTTCACATATTCCTTGCGAATCACGAAGTCCCCGAACCGCTCGCCGTGCCCTCGTTCGCGGGCATAATGTGCCAGAATCGGGGCCAATTCTGCTAAAATTGCCTCCTCATTCAGCATTTCCCGGTACAGTTTGTTGAGCCGCTCGCCGTTGTGCGCCGCGCCAAGATACAGGTTGTAGTAGCCCGGCGACTTGCCGATGAACGCGATTTCGCCCAAATACGGCCTGCCGCAACCGTTCGGGCAGCCCGTCATGCGGATGTTGATGGCCGTTTTTTCGAGGCCGTTGGCACGAAGTAGCAGGTCAATTTTGTCAATCAGCGACGGCAGGTAGCGCTCGGCTTCCGAGAAGGCCAGCGAGCAGGTGTTGAGCGCGACGCAGGCGATGCTGTTTTGGCGCAAAGCCGTCTGGCGGTGTGTGGCCGCGAGGATGCCATATTTATCCAAAATAGCCTCCACGATGGGCCGCTTTTCAGCAGAAATGTTGCCGATGACGAGGTTCTGGTTTCCGGTCAGGCGGAAGTCGCCGTCGTGGACGAGCGCCAGCATCCGCAGCGTGGTTTTGAGGGGAAAATCCGGGGTGTCGGCGATGCGCCCGCCTTCGATGAAGAGGCCAAGGTTGAACCGCCCGTCGTGGGTTTTCGACCAGCCCAGTGGATCGCCAGAGTGGACGAATTTATAGGGCTTGGGCTCTTTAAAAACCACGCCCGAACGCCGCTCCACCTCCGCTTTGAACACCGCCAAACCCATCCGCTCGATGGTGTATTTCAGGCGGCTGAACTTGCGGTTTTCGCGGTTTCCGTTGTCGCGCTGGGTCGTGATGATGGCTTCACAAACTTTCTCAACGTCCTGTTTATCAATGTATCCGAGCATATCGGCCAGTCGCGGGAAGGTGTCCGGCATCCCGAAGGTCATGCCCAGTCCGCCGCCTGCTGCGAGGTTGAAACCCGTCAGTTCGCCATCTTTTTCGATGGCAATCAGGCCGATGTCGTTGGCAAAAATATCGGTGTCGTTTTGAGGCGGCACGGCGAGGGCGATTTTGAATTTGCGGGGCAAATATGTCTTCCCATAAAGCGGCTCAGCCTCACCCCCCGGCCCCCTCTCCGAA
>JAYSUY010000690.1:0-3898 GCA_043718855.1 Saprospiraceae bacterium
CCCTCCCTTCCGCCTATGGCGGAGGAGGGGCCGGGGGTGGGGTTGACACGGCCTACGCTGCTCCGCTTCCGCAGCAGTCCCTCCAAGTCCACATCCTCCCGCAGCATTTCTTCCAAATAATTCACCTGCTCGCGGTAGGGCGATAGCACACCGATGCTCGGAAATAAAAAATTTGAAGTTGTCCCCTCCTTCGCTAAATCTTCGGCGGGTAAAATCTCAGCGTTTGAAGCAAACCGCTCCACCAATTTCAGCAGATGCTCCCGCACCAGCATGGCCTCCTCAGGATTGTATTTGCTGGGCGCACGGCTGGAATCCTTGCCCGCTGAAGCCCCTGTGGAGGAGGGGTTGCTCCTTGAGCGGTTGACTTTCTCCTCAAAACCAGTCCCAGCCGTGTCAATGAACACCACTGGCTCAAACACTGTGAGGGTTTCGCCGTCGGCTTCCAGTGCCATCAAGCGGCGCTCGCTCACCGTGTTGTGCGCCTTCAGTGCCCCATTGTAAAAATACTGGTTGGAGAAATCCATGATGGATCGGTGCATCCGGTACTGCACGTCCAGCAGATAAACTTGCTGTGGCAAAATATCCAAGCACCGCTCAATCAAGGTTTTAGAAAGTCCTTTCCGTGCTGCATCGAGGCTTTTTACTGTAGGCGGCAGTTGGAAAGGATCGCCGGCCAGCACTACCCGGCTGCACTTCGTGATGGGAATCCAGGCTGCGGGTTCGAGGGCTTGGGCCGCTTCATCAATCACGCAAGTGCGAAAGCGGTAGCGATCCAGCACGGGGTTGGCTGCACCCACGAGTGTGCAGGTGATGGCCTGCGCCCCGCTCAAGATTTCGTCCAGCAACCGCTGCTCCAGCGCATTGGCCCAAGATTCCAGTTCGCGGGCCTGCGTCTTGAGGTGCTCGCGTTCGCGCCGCTCTTCGTAGCCAAAGCTCCGCTTGTGCTGCCGCGACTGGCGGCGGTATTCGGCGGCCTGGACTTTCACTTTTTTGATGTTTTTGCTCTCCGGGTGGCGGGCGATGATGCTGTCGAGCGTGTGCGGCACGATGTGGTCGTCCACCCGGCTGATGTTGCCGATGCGCACCACGTTGAGGCCTACGTCGGCCAATCGCTCCGTGAGCAGGTCGGCGGCGGTGTTGCTGGGGGCCGTCACGAGTACCGTGCTTTCGGTTTCCGTCAAACGCCGGATGGCGGCGACGAGGGTGGTGGTTTTGCCCGTGCCGGGTGGGCCGTGCAGTACCGTCACGTCGCGGCCCGACAGCACGGCGGCCACCGCAGCGCGTTGACTGTCATTGAGTTCTGGCAAATCGGGCAGTCCGATGGGCATTTCCTGCTCCATCTTTTTTTTGCCTGTCAAAATGTCGCGCAGTTCGGCCAGTCGATCTCCTTTGGCCCGCATCACCTTCTCCAGTGCCTTCACCATTTCCTGATAACTGCGGTCGTCAAACATCTGGTCCACGCCCAGTTGTCCAGCCGACAGCCAGTCTGGCACATCGCGGGCGTTGAGGATAATTTTCATGCGGTTGCGCTCCACGAAGTTGATCACACCCTGCTTTTCGGGCTGCGCCACATGGGCGGCTTGAGTGAACAGATTGACGCTCTGGCCCGCCCGGAGTTGGTGCGGCTCGTGGAGTCGGGTAGTGCGCTCCACCACAAGGAAGGCTTTTTCACCGAGCGAAAAACCGGTTTGGATCACGTTGAGCGGATACCAAGTGTGGCCATGCTCCACGCGCTCGTGCAGGGGGCGTTGACGCACTTGGCGGAGGTATTCTTGAAGGTCTTCTTCGCGCTCTTGCTGGAGGAGGGAGATGAGGTGGGGAAAATGGTCGGTAGGAGTCACGCAGATTTGAATTTTGCGATGGCGGCTTTCGTGAAATCGGATAGCGCGAGCCGCCCGCTGATAGCCGCCCGCTCGCTGAGCAGCACATCCCAATGCTCGGTGCCTTGCCAGAAAACGCTTTTCAGTTCGACCAGTGCATCTGGGGAGTAACTGCACAGCGTGGAGGTGAAATGCGTGATATAAGCATCCAGTTGATCCACAGTATCAAACACTTCTGCGAAAAGGCCCCGGTCGCCCGCCCAGCGGGCGGTCTGCCACTCGGCTGGCGTGAGCGACATTTTGGAAAAAGCCGCTGTGCCGATTTTGCGCTCCACCGCGGGGCCGATCACGAAGGGGCCGAAACCCACGGCCAACTCGCTGAGCCGCACCGAGGCGTACTGCGATGCCATGCAGTAGTCGGTGCCAGCAGCCAAGCCTACGCCGCCGCCCACTGCTTTGCCGTGTACCCGCCCGACGATGATCTTGGGGCATTGGCGCATGGCGTTGATGACATTTCCGAAGCCGGAAAAAAAGCGGTGACTGGTGTCAAAGTCACTGATGGAGACGAGTTCGTCAAAACTGGCTCCGGCGCAAAAAGTCTTGTGCTCAGCACTTTGCAGCACGATGACCCGCACTGTAGTGTTTTGGCCCAGGGTGTGGAAAGCATCGATCAGCCCTTGCAGCAGCACACTGGGCAGGCTGTTGTGGTTGGGGTGAAAAAACGTGACACGGGCGATGCCCTGCGGGGTGGTGTCGGTGCGGACGTATCCTTCGGAAGTCATGGTGGGAGGTGGATTGAGGTGAGGGTCTGCAACCCTCGATTCTTTTTTATTTTTTCTCTATTGCCCTGATTTCGCCCGACGCGTCGCGCAGTGCCAACGTCACGCGGCGGTTGAGTTTGCGGGCTTCGGGGCGGTCAGCACCGTCAATGTCTTGGTTGGGAGTGATGGGGTCGCTTTCGCCAAACACTTTGATGGACATCCGCTCTGAGCGTATGCCTTTGTTGAGCAAGTAGTTGCGAGCAGAGCGGGCGCGGTTGGTGGCGAGTTTTAGGTTTGCATCCTTGTTGCCAATGCCGTCCGTGTGACCCAGTAGACTGAGTTTGGTCGCGAGGTCAGAGCTCATGGCTTGGTACACTTTGTCCAACTCGGCTTTCGACTCGGCGTTGAGGCTGTACCGCCCAAAATCGAAGAAGATGTTGTACACGTTGGAGTCCTGCACGAAGATCATATTTTCTCGGAAGTAGGGGCAGTTGGCACCGCAGAGTATGCGCTGCTCGGCCAAATCAATGATGGCCGCATTTGGGAAGCCCTTGCTCACGAGATCGGCTTGCATTTTGGCTGCCTCGTCGCGGGTGTTGTAGGTGCCCACGAAGTAGCGGTAGAGGCCCATTTGATCTTGGCTGAGGAGGACTTTTTCTACACCGCGTGTTTTGAAATAGGCCATCGGCACGGAGTCGGCGAAGGCGGCGGCTTGTACCCGGAAATCTTGGGCCAGCGCAGGGGCGGTCAACAGGAACAGGCCAAAGAGGAGGAGCAAAGTGTTTTTTGACATGACTGTGCGGGCTTAAAAATGGTAGGATGGTAGGTAAAGGATGGAAGGTGGAGGCTTGGGTACAGTCCACCTTCCATCCGCTGTTGTTAATCGAGGATCAAAACGCCCGCTGCTTCAAAAGCGAGTTCGCGCTTGGGCTTCGTGATGGCTTCGATTTCGGCTTTCGACTTTCCAGCGTCTTGTGCGTAGTGCTGCAAATCCGCGACAGAGGTGGTCTCCACGACAGCGAAACCGTCCACAACAACTTTCTTGCCGGAGAGGTCTTTGGGCATGAAGAAAGCGTAGTTTTTGAACGTGACGCGCATCTCAGGTTGGCCGGGCTGGGCGGAGACGAGGGTCATCCAGCACCCTTTTTTTTGACACACCGAACTGACGGTGCCGGTCACTTTGGCGGGCATGGAGTCGATGGCCACCATTTTGGTCATCAGTTCGTCGTAGGTGATGGCTTTTTTGGCCGTCACCAAAGTGCCGAAGTGTTTGCCATCATTCGGCGTGGTGGCGTTCTTGTTGCTGTTGCATGCGGC
>JAYSUY010000070.1:0-2393 GCA_043718855.1 Saprospiraceae bacterium
GTCTCCCCTCCCATTGGGGGAGGGGCCGGGGGTGGGGTTGACACGAACGGCTCAGTTTTTACCACCATTTTTCATTTCCGGAACAGCATTCCGGGTTACCTACCCGCAACATGAAAAAAACATTTACCCTACTGCTGGTGGCTTTTTTTCTGGCTGCTACTCTCCAAGCCCAGCACTCTGCCGCCCGCCTCTGGAACGAGCAGGTACTCCAGGCCATCAGCGGCGACTTCGCCCGGCCCACCGTACACGCCCGCAACCTGTTCCACATCTCGGCGGCCATGTACGATGCTTGGGCTGTGTACACCCCCACCGCCGACACCTATTTTTTGGGGAAAACCGTACACGGCTTCCCCGTGCCGTACCGCCAAGTGCCGCTGCCTGCCGATGTCCACATGGCCCAATCGGAAGCCGTCAGTTTTGCTGCCTACCGGCTGCTGCTGCACCGCTACGCGAAATCGCCCGGCATTGACACCCTCACCCGCAACATGAACGCGCTGATGCTCGAGCAGGGTTACGACCAAAGCAACACTTCCACCAACTACAAGCGCGGCCCTGCCGAAATGGGCAACTACATCGCCCAAAAAGTGATCGAATACGGCCTGCAAGACGGCTCCAACGAAGCGGGCAACTACGCCAACTTGTACTACGCGCCCGTCAACCCGCCCATGCTGCCAGAGCTGCCGGGCAACCCGACTGCGACGGACTTGAATCGCTGGCAGCCGCTACAATTCTCCAAGTTCATTGACCAGAGCGGTCACTCGTTCGACAATTTCACTGCCAAATTTCAGGCTGCGGAGTGGGGCAACGTCCAGCCCTTCTCGCTCAACGAAGGCGACGTGTCGCACTTCCAGCGCAGCGGACACACCTACAACGTGTACCACGACCCCGGCCCGCCAGCCCTGCTCAACACCGCTACGGGCGGTGGCCAATCCGACGAATACAAGTGGAGCCACGCGCTGGTGGCCGTCTGGGGCAGCCTGCTCGACCCTGCCGACGGCGTGATGAAGGACATCTCGCCCGCTTCCATCGGCCACAACACGGCCTACCCGAATGATTTGGCTGGGCTGCGCAATTTTTACAACCTCACCGAGGGGGGCGATCCTGGCAAGGGCTGGGCCGTCAACCCTAAAACCAACCAACCCTATGCTCCGCAAATGGTGCGGCGTGGCGACTACACGCGGGTGCTGGCCGAGTTCTGGGCCGATGGGCCGCGCTCCGTCACCCCGCCCGGCCACTGGTTCGAGATACTCAACTACGTCAACGACCAGCCCAGTGCGGAGAAGCGCGTACGCGGTATCGGCCCTGTGTGTGAAAACTTGGAGTGGGACGTGAAAGCCTATTTTGCGCTTGGCGGCGCGATGCACGACGCGGCTATCTCGGCTTGGAGCATCAAAGGCTGGTACGACAGTTCGCGGCCAGTCTCCGCCATCCGGGGTATGGCCGAATTGGGCCAAAGCAACGACCAAACACAGCCTAACTACCACCCCGGTGGGCTACCACTGATGCCCGGCTACATCGAGGTGATAAAACCCGGCGACCCGCTGCAAGGCGCTAATGCACAATACGTTGGGGAGGTAAAACTCAAAACTTGGAAAGGTCCGAATTACATCACCGACCCCAAAACGAGCGTGGCAGGTGTGGGCTGGATTCGGGCTAAGAACTGGTGGCCCTACCAACGGCCCACCTTTGTTACGCCGCCGTTCGGGGGCTACATTTCCGGCCACTCTACCTATAGCCGAGCCGCCGCGGAGTTGCTCACTGCCCTCACGGGCGACGCATTTTTTCCCGGCGGCATGGGCGAGTTTCACTGCAAAAAGAACCAGTACCTCGTGTTCGAGGACGGCCCCAGCACCGACGTGACCCTGCAATGGGCCACCTACCGCGATGCTTCCGATCAGTGCAGCCTGTCTAGGATTTACGGCGGCATACACCCTCCGATGGACGATATGCCGGGGCGTTTGATTGGGATGAAAATTGGGCCTGACGCGCTGTACTTCGCCGAGCAGTTTTTTGTCAAAACGACCCCGCCACGTGTCGTCTCTGACTTTGCTCTATTCCCCAACCCGACTGACGGTGTAGTGCAAATCGAAGCCGAACACGAGGGGGATCTAGCGGTACAGGTATTCCATACTGACGGGCGTTTGATATTGTCTTCCGACCTATATTTTGCAGGAGGCAGGGCCGTGCTGGACGTAACCACGCTGAGCAAGGGGATGTATGTAGTCGTCGGGACAGATGCCAGCGGGGTGCGGATTTTTAGAGAAAAGGTGGTGCGGCTCTGAGTGACGTTGCGACATTGGGTCATGGCGACATTTTGGCCGGAACAAGTGCCGGGGCGACGTTGCGTGTCGCCCGATTTTTGAGCAAAATGCCCAAACGGCATTTGCTGTAGT